>CALHBW010000362.1 GCA_937930625.1 uncultured Saprospiraceae bacterium
TAATACGTGAGACAATTTCACATTAAAACAGCGGACTGCGGACTGAATGACTGCGGACTATTTTTTGCAAAAAAATAAAACTGTCAGGTGACTTTTTATTTGCTGTAAAGATATAGAAACGTCAACAGCAATAACCAACTCTTTACAAAACAATTTTACTAATAATGAAAAGCGCATCATTCGGCTAATAGTTTTCACACAAAAAATTTATCATAAAAAATCAATTAAAAACATCATTGCCGACATCCGCTTGAATTTGATTAGAAACATTTAAAAACAATTTTTATTATCTATTTAAAACAATGATTATGAACATTTTAAAATTAAAATCCATCCTATTTGGATTAGTTACAGTATTAACCCTTTCAGCAGTATTAACCTCTTGCGAACAAGAAGCCATCATTCCCGATACTGACATAGAAATCACAAACGACACAGAGCAATTCAAAAGCACCACAGGAAACGCAGACGGCGCACAACCTTCAAATATAGACATCACAACGCCTGTATTGCACCACCGTTTTAGCAGTGATATGAGCAAGGAAGAAGTAGAAGCACAGTGGGAGATAATGGTAGCTGATTACGTCAGCACGCTCGAAACTACCGAACTCGAAGAGCGCGGTGTCAGCACCGAGTGGTTCTATTCTATCTACACACGTACAGGCACACAAACGCACAACGATACCGATGGCGATGTATATTCATATATCACCTTCCAAACAGATAGAGGTTCGCGAACGCAAGGTGCTTGGTTGGACAATTTCGGCGATGACAGAGAAAAAGGTGATTGGGATGTTTATCTTATCCGCACTTATATGCCGGGTTTGGCGGTGAGTTGGGTAGAGGCACGTTCAGGTCAGTTAGTATTACGTGGTACAGATGGTTGGTTTGTTACCGATTTTGATGTGCACGTTTTCAGAAGCCGACAAACTGTTCCGGCTACAGGATATACCCGCTTTTATACCGCACCGAATGTATGGTTGGACAATGCCACTTCAAGTGGTTGGGATTATTACGTAACGGGTAATGTCGGAATCGGACGATTGAATTTCTAATTAGTCCATAGTTGTCAGTCCATAGTCCATAGTTTAACGCAAAGGATTTATAAGAGATTGAAAATAAGAAGTTTTTGTTGTTAAAAAGTGAATATTTACGCACTGAACTTTCGGGTTCAGTGCGTTTTTAAGTTTTTTTTCTGCCTAATAACCAATTACTAACCCCAACTTAATGCCATATTTCTAACGTTGTAAAAACCTGATAGTCAGTAAATTACAAAGCAATATAATTTAGGTGATTGTAGAGAACTATGGACTATCGACTAACAACTATGGACTGATAGCCCAACTTAATATAGTAAACCTAACAACCAAATCGGAATTTTATTTCCTGTTTTAAAATCCCAATTATCCGCTATGATATAAGCATTTTCTAACTTCGCAATTTGCTTTCCTTTCTTCGATTGACCACCAATTTCAAATACATATTTTTCATCCACCAATACATCTCCGCCTTTTTCGGCATAATGAATGTCATGTGCTGCTTTGAGTTGATTGATGACGAATGTTTCGCGTACCATACCGATGTCTAATTGTTGCGGTGCAATGGCATACAGTAAATTGGAATTTTCCAAATATATCTTATCGGGTTTTTGCATGAGTGTAAGCCCTTTTCTCGGACTTCGCAGAAGTGTCAATACATCCGCATTTTGTAAATGATAAATGTACTGTAAAATCGTATTTCGTTCAATATCAATACGTTCACTTATTTTTTGAATATTAGGTTTAAACGGAGGGGAAGTTGAAATCACCAATAATAATTGATAAATCCGTCGGATATTTCGGACATCAATATTGTGCAATTGTAAAAAATCCGATTCTATTACTACACGCATCACTGCCTCCACACGGTCTGCATACCAATCTTCTCCTTCGGCAAAAAACGGATAATAACCTTGCTGCAAATACTCCTTAAAATATGGATATGGTTTGAAATCTGCATCCGTAGATTGGATAATTTCATTGGCATTTTCCAAAATATCTGCGAGTGTATATGTGGGAATTTGTACTTGATATTTTAATGCTAAAAACTGTCGAAACGACAAACCTTGCATCGAAAAAATAATCGCCCGACGGCTCAAATCCGCCTTACTTTTTTGAATATCCAACATCGACGAGCCTGTAAAAAATACCTGCATATCGGGATAGGTATCGTAGATATTTTTCACTTCAATCGCCCAATTCGGATATTTATGCACCTCATCCAAATACAAATATAAGCCGCCCTCGCGGTAGAATTGTTCGACCACATCCACGAGTTTATTTTCAGTAAAATAGACATCATCCAATGATAGGTAAATCGCCTTTTCACTGAATCCGTGTGTGGCTTTGAGGTGCTGTAAAAATAAGGTCGTCTTGCCAATGCCTCGCGCCCCTTTTACCCCCATCAAACGCACTTTCCAATCGAATTTTTCAAACTCATCCCGCTTGAAATCCATTGAAACCCGTTCAATTTTTTGGTTAGACCGCAGACGTAGTTTTCTCATTTTGCTTTATCTATTAAGCATTTTTTTATAAAAAATGCTTTTTACATAAAGCAAAATTAAGGTTTTTTATTGAAAAATGCTACGTAACACAGACATTCTTGTCTGTTCATATATACGAAGGTATAGACAGGAATGTCTGTGTTACGTTTAGCCCAAACTAATAATCTCCGCAAAAACTCCCGCAGCAGTCACTTCAGCACCTGCACCCGGACCGCGCACTACAAGCGGACGCGCATCATACCGCGCCGTTGTAAATACAATCATATTATCGCTACCGGAGAGGGAATAAAACGGATGATTTTCATCCACGACTTGCAAACTGACACTTGCTTTACCCTTTTCCAATTTGGCAATAAAACGAAGGACACCGTTCTTAGCGGCGGCTTTGTCGAGCAATTCGTTGAAATGCGGGTCAGCTTTTTCCAATGCTTTGAAAAACTGCGGGACGGTCTTAGCATCCACACAGGCTTTGGGGAGAATATTTTCAACTTTTACATCTTTGGATTCCATTTTAAGTCCTGTCTCGCGAGCAAG
>CALHBW010000363.1 GCA_937930625.1 uncultured Saprospiraceae bacterium
AGCAATGATTTTTAAGTAATTGAATATTAAGTTAAACTACACTTGACAGCTAAAGCAGTCATTACAGTACGCTCAATCTATATTTATTAAATCAAAGAAGCATTTTGATATTATAAATCCACTTATGTGTGTCACACTCAATTGATTTACAGTATTTTATGAAGTGATTAAAAATTACTTTACAAGTATTTTAATTTATAATTATTTAAAAATCAAAATAATATAAAATTATTGTGTTTTTATTTATTAATAAAATAAATTCACTTGACGCTCACTACTTAAGCCGTCAGTGCAGACCCAACTTGAATTATGCTATACGACATCACCGTACCCACGCACCCCGAATTACCTGTCTGGAAAGGCGATAATAAAGCTGAAATATGGCAATCTGCCCGCATAGCCGATGGCGATATTTGCAATGTATCGAATCTGAAAATGGGTGTACACACAGGCACGCATATAGATGCGCCACTCCACTTCCTTGATGGCGGAAAAACGACTGATGAGATACCGCTTCTCCAACTTGTAGGGAAGTGTTTTGTGGTAGCATTGGAAGGGCGAAAAGAAATCACTGCACAAGATTTGAAGTCGGCAAAAATACCTTTGGACACCTCAAAATTGTTGATAAAAACCGATAATTCTAATTTGTGGAAAGACCTGTCGCATCCATTTTACGAAGATTATTGCGCCCTCACGCCCGATGCTGCCGAGTGGGTGCGCGAGAGAGGAATCAGCTTGGTCGGGATTGATTATCTGTCAATTAGCCTATTCAAAGACCCACCCGAAATTGTACATCAAATCCTATTGAAAGCTGCAATCGTCATCGTAGAAGGCTTGAACCTGACGGATATTTCGGCGGGACATTATCGGCTGTTTTGTTTGCCGATGAAAGTAAAAGACGTGGACGGCATTCCGGCAAGAGTTATTTTGGAAAAATAGGAAGTGCTGACGAAAGTACGAAGCTATAATTAGGATTCATTTGCGAAAAACCTCAAAATTCCCGAAATTTGCGAACCTAATGAATGAGTGAATGAATGTTGAATGAATGAATCGCACAAAAATATTCATTCATTCTTTCATTCAAAATTCATTCATTATCAATTCATTCATTAAAAATTCACTCATTCACTCATTAGTTATGGGAAGAGCATTTGAATATAGAAAAGCCACGAAGTTTGCACGTTGGGACAGGATGGCAAAGCAATTTACGAAAGCCGGAAGACAAATCGCGATGGCAGTAAAACAGGGCGGACCCGACCCCGATACCAACGTAGTTTTGCGCCGTGCCATACAAAACGCCAAAGCAGTACAGATGCCCAAAGACCGCATCGAATCTGCCATCAAAAAAGCCTCCGACAAAGATACTACCGGATTTGATGTTGTCATTTATGAAGGCATGGCACCGCATGGCGTAGCCCTCGTTGTAGAAACCGCCACAGACAATACGACCCGAACGGTAGCCAATGTGCGTTCTTATTTTCGGAAGAAAAACGGTACGCTCGGCACATCAGGCATGCACAATTTTATTTTTGACCGCAAAGGCGTATTTTACATCGAACCGGAACACATCGCGGATGCAGAGGAGTTTGAATTGGAATTTATTGATTTTGGTTTGGAGAAAATCGTAAAAGAGACGGTAGAAGAAAAGGAATTTTACCAAGTCTATGTCGATTTTGAGGATTTTGGTAAAATGCAGGAAGCACTCGAAAAACAAGAAATTAAAGTCGAAAAATCAGAATTGGAACGCATCCCAAATGTCAGCAAAGAAATCACCAATGAAGAACATCTCGACGAGGTGCTTGCCCTCATTGACCTCATGGAACAAGACGATGATGTGACGAATGTTTTTCATAATCTTGCGTGATGAATCCAAATAATATCTCAGGGACAGGTCACGACCTGTCCCTGTATTTATAGTGTAATCATCAAAAATATATTGGTAGCGATTCCCAAATAAAAATTTAACCCAAAGTGTAGTCTTCCTCTTGTAATTGTTCGACTTTTTCTTTCAGCCATTGGCGTTGTATAAAAGGAGATTCAGTGAGTAGTTCTTCCATAAATTTATCGGTACTTCCTCTTACCTTTTCGTTCCGCAAGGTTCTCTTTTTTCGATTGACAATGCGTTTGAGTAGGTTGACAAAGTTATTGTAAGAAGTACGTAGATATTCTGACATTTTTTTGTTGCGTGTGGACATCACGTAGTGGCGTATAGAATCCAATTCATAGTCAATTGGATCGGTTTTAACGATGCCTATAGCTAAGGCTTGCTGCTCATAATATATCTTTATCAAGAGGACTTTGAATCGAAGATGATAAATGAAGTCTTCGGGAGAGGTAATTTTTAACAACTGGTCATGCGATTCATCGAAAGCTCCATTTTGGAAATGCAGTAAAGCTCTACAATAACTCAAAGTGTATTCTTTTGAATCTGGATTGAGTTTTTCTTGATATTGAGACATAAAGCCTTCTGTCCAATCTATTTTTTGCAGTTGGAGTGCATTGGTAACGATATTGATAAATTGATGAGCAGAAAAGTAAATACCTGTAGTCCAACAATTTAACCTCAAACCTAACTCGTTCAATTCTTGCCGTTCTACTATAAATTTATTTTTACCTAACAAAATTAACCTTCCACAATAATTACTAAGGTAAGCTATAAACTGTCGCACGATAAAAACATCAAACTTCTCATTATGATTAAACAGTACTTTTTTCAGGCTGTAAAAGTGTTCTGATTTTTCTTTTTCTATGAGATTCATTAAAGAATAATACATCTTAATGAGGGAAAAGTCTTCATCAGGTTTGTTCTCAATATACTGTCTAAGTGGTTCTATTAGTGGGTAGTCATAATTGATTTTACGTATTTTTTCTGCATTTTTAGCCGCACAATAGTACTTTAACATTCTTATCAAATGTGTGTCCCATAGCCTTTCTATTAATTCCTCTTGTATTTTACAGTCGCTATTTCGATTATTTAATATGATGTCTATGTGAAATATTCTTTCAGTTACTTGAAAGATATTTTCGTAAAATGAAATATTCTTATCAGGCGCAGACAGAAGTTCTTTTTTGGATTTTTCTAAAATAGAAGATGCCAGTTTGTATTGTTGTCTTTCCATTAAAATATCCACCAAATAGCAGTTAGCACCAACATTATTTTCTTTAAACTTTTGCCAACATAAAAATTCCTGAATCTGTCCGGTTAGAGCAGACATTGTCTGTCGAAGTATCAGTGCATCCTTAGCAGAAAACTCCTTGTTTTTAGAGTTGTTTTCTGTGTTAATATACCGTAGTAGGATGTTTTTGTCTATTGGTTTATCCAGTTTCCTATATATGGCTTGTAATCCCTTGTACAGCTTAAGCACTTTTTCAGATTTATTATGAAATCTTGAGGATAACCAGTCATCAAATTGTTTGAGTTCCCTTTTATTTAGCGTTTTTAGTAATAAAAATAGCTTGGGATTATGAACGAATTTATCGGACATTTTTTGTACTTTTTTTAATTTAATATTTTAAATGAGTAAAGTATAAGGTTTTTAAAAATAGATTTTTGTGAGAAATTTATTAAGGATTAAAAAAATATTTTAACATAAAAAAAGCATGAACAATGCTTTAAAATTACACACAACAACATAAATTATTTTGATATACATTTGCATCAACAATGAAATTAAGCTTAATGTTCTTGTGACAACACTTTATTGTTAATTAAACCAAAATTTTATGAAAATCTTAAAATTTTTCGTCTCAATTTTTCTCTTTCTGAGCCTCACTAGCCAAGTAGAAGCGCAAAGAGGGGAAATGCAGCCTTTGCCGGAGGATGTAGATACATATTCACCTCCTCCTACCTACGAACCACAGATTAAAATGAGATGTCGTAAATCTACATCCACTGCAACGGTACCTCCCGGAAATTATTGTTACGTGATAACGGTTACCCTTGTAGATGAAAACGACATGGAAGTGGGAGCAGATAAGGCTGAATATTTATCCGCAAACTACTACCATTGCGAGAAGGTGTCGGATACACCTGTTACTTCACTTAATGCAGTTTTTTGTTTTGGACCGGATTCTTGTGGACCAACTATTGATACTAATACTCCAGACAATTATTATCATGTTGACTGTGGTGTCTATAATTCAGTATACAGAGAAGGCTGCGATGTTATAGTAGGTGAATATATATCGGGTTGCGGACCTTGAATGAGTTGATAATAGCTCTAATTTCCGGTAATTTTTATACACTATAAAATAACTACTTAGAGTAATAAGAAAACTTTGATTGCCTTTAATAGACCAAACAATAATTAATTAAACGATAACAACCCCAAAAAAACATCACAACTTAGACAAAATCGCATAGCCATGACGGAATACTCCGGTACTCACATTGCGTGAGCATGGCTATGTATTGTCTAAGGTGATTGACGATGTAAAGATTCAATTAAAACGATGACAAACAAGCCTTTATAACTCCATCAAGACATTAACATTTTTTATTAAACAAAATTTTTAACTAATGAAAACTTTAAGATTAAAAAGTATTTTATTTGGTCTAATAGCTGTTTTTGCTATTGCCGCTGTAATGACTTCTTGCGAACAGGAGTCTATTGAAAACCTGACAGAAGAAGCAATCACTGAGAATGTCTCATCGAAGGCATGGACGCAAACATTTGAAAGGCAACTAACCCATAGCCGCTATGATGCCGAAGAACGTATGAGTGACGGAGATATGAACACGACTAGCACTGATATTGAATTTGGAAAAGATCATCATGTAGAACAACATGTAGGTTTGTGCTTCAAATACATAGACATTCCGCAAGGAGCACAAATCTGTGATGCTTACATTGAATTTGTGGCAGATGGCACTACCCGCGACAATTTTACCGTAGAAATCACCGGACATGATATAGATGATCCAATAGGTTTTTATGGCTACGACTATGAAATATCTAATAGACCCCGAACAAGTGCCTATCGTAACTGGACCTTTGGAAGTAAAACGTGGAGAACTAACAAAATTGTTCGGTCACCAGATATTTCTTCAATTGTCCAAGAAATTGTGGATCGTGGCGGTTGGTTTTCCGGCAGTGATATGGCGTTTGTTTTTGAAACAAAGTACGGTAATGGTACTAGAAGGGTTTATTCTTACGACCATCAGGATGGTAGTAAAAGTGCCAAATTAGTTATCACTTATGGAGGTTGTTGATTATCACGCATAACCTTGAAAACAATGTAACCCCCAAAAATCTTCAACGAACCACGACCAAAAGATAAATAAAGTGTGGTTCACATCTGAAGGGCAGACTCGAAAGGTCTGTCCTTCTTTTTATATGCTGTAAACTCACCGCACATCAAGAACTTTTTTTACTGGAAAATCCTTCATAACTTGTAATTCCAAACTCCCCCTTGTGCAACCCTTCAATATTCACTTTGTCTTTACAGCAAAATGAACTACGAAAGCACACATCGAGACATCGTAGAAGCCTGCAAACGCAATGACAGACAAGCGCAATTCAGGCTATATGATTTATATTCACAGGCAATGTACAATATTTGTCTGCGGAT
>CALHBW010000364.1 GCA_937930625.1 uncultured Saprospiraceae bacterium
CATAAAGCCAAAAAACAGAATCACGGTGGTCAGACAAATCGCCTTGCCCGTCTCGGTGAAGGTCACGCGGAGGGCGGCTTCCATGTCCATGCCTTTGGCGCGACTGATGCGGTATTTGCTCAAAAAATGTATCGTATCATCCACCGCAATCCCAAATACGACGGCAAAAACAATCGAAATACCCGCTTCGAGTTCGATGCCCAGATAGCCGAGTATCGCACCCGCCAGCAGCAAGGGCAATACATTGGGAATCAAGGAGATAATCACCATTCGCAGGTTCTGAAACAGCAGTGCCATCAACAGGCTCACGATGAGTACCGCCATGCCGAGACCATTGATAATGGAGTTACGAACGTATTGCGAATTTTTATCTATGATAACGCCCGTGCCCGTTTGCTTACAAGCAAGGAGTGTGGTGTCTATTTCCGTAGAAATAAAGTAATCTACGCTGTCCTTGATAGCACGTATTTTGTCTGCACCGATGTCGAGTACGCTACCTGCGATGCGGGTGTGTTTTTGGTCTTTACTGACCAGTACATTTGCGGAAGCCGGGAAGCGTTCTGCCATGCGTCGGTAGCTGTTGAATCGGGCTTCGTTTTCGGGCATTCGATAGTGTTCGCGGCGATTGCCTTTAGAGGCTTGATTGAGGCTTTTGTAAATCGTTGTGATAGACGTAGGCGACTGTATCGCGGGATGTGTACGCAAGTGTTGTTCGATTTTATCAATCTCCCTAACGACTTGATAATCATTCACTTTCAAGCTATCATTTTTCACCGTCACCGCTATCTCAAAAGGACGAAAACCGCTAAATTCGCGTTCAAAAAACATAAAATCTTCGGTGATTTTTTCGCCCATCGGCATATTCGAGGTCAGCCTGTAATTCGTCGTGATAAGCGATAAACCAAACAAGCACAAGCCAAAAAACGCCGCACCTCCCCACACAATTTTACGCGGATTTTTTTTGGTAAACATATAAAAATCGTCCATCCACTTCGTCCATTTGAAACGTGTATTTTTGGTAGAAATGAGTTTATCCAAATCAAAATACGACAATACCGCCGTCGTAAATAACAGCACCGTCACATAGGCAATCATCACGCCGATAGCCGCATTCAATCCGAAGCCTTTTATGGGCGGTACGCGGCTTGTCATCAGCGTAGCAAAGCCTATCGCCGTTGTCACCGAAGTAAATAAAGTCGCCAAACCTATCTCCCGAAATGTGATGCCAATCGCCTCATCGCGCGACTTGCCGAGCGCGAGTTCATCCATATATTTTGTCATAATATGAATCACATCCGACGTACCGACAATAATCATCAAAACGGGATAAAGGGCAGCCATTGCATTGAGTTCGCGCCCCGTAGCACCCAATACACCCATAAAAATCAACATACCTAATCCAATGGAAATCATGGCAATAAATATCGTCCAAGCCCGTCGATATATCAAAAACATGATAATCATCACCAGCGTAATCGACACGATACCCGATACGAGTATTTCGCGTTTTTGCATCCGCACGATTTCTTTTTGAAAATTAGCTCTACCGAGATAATGGTACTCCTCAAAGCCGTATTTTGTGACTAAGGTATTGAGGTCGGCGATGAGTTGTTCGGCGTCTGGCTGCTCTATGCTGTCGATGGTTTTGAGTAAAGCGACGAGGGTTTTGCCATCCTTTGAAATGAGGCGTCCGTTGAGTCGCTCGTCTTGTATCAGGCGGAGGCTGTCGCGGGCGTATGTGTCAGGATTTTTACGGTCAATCGCAGGAATCGCCGTAAAGCCACCAATGGGCAATTTGATAGGAAATTTGGTCGTGGTAATCGAGTTGACGCGCGTGATGGGTTCGAGCTTGCGACAGTCGAGCGTGAAGGCGTGGAAATCGTTGAGAAAGTCTTGTTGAAAAACGCCTTGTTCGCGGCGCACGGCTACGAGCATGAAGTTGTCGTCCGGTTCAAATTTCTCGCGAAACTCTAAGAAAAATTCTAAATCAGGGTCGCCCGTCGGGAAAAATTGCTCAAAATCAAAGGTGAATTTCAGGTGAAACACAAAGTAGGTACTCAGCAATGCCAATACAGTAAATCCGGCAATGGAAGCAAGGCGCAAATTGTTGTTCATTAGTCGATAGTCAGTGGTCGATAGTCCATAGTTTTATTTATTTTTCTACGAAAAATAGTTTGCATTTATAGGCGTGAATTATCGACTTTTTATTGTGATTATAATTTCAGTGTGTTACAAATTAGTAATCACCACTAAAACACATCTAAACCAAAACGTCTTTCTGAATTTATTTCAGAATCTCCCAAGCAATAAGCATGACATTAAGCGTGAGCCTAAATTTTCGTATTTCACTTATAAACAAAAAGTTATGAGCTTTTGTTCGACATTAACTTTCTATGGTTTGGGAGATGCTGAAATAAATTCAGCATGACAGTTGCTTTTTTTGAGTTTTATTTTGAGTGGATTCACAACCGATTTGTGACACACTCAAATAAATTCAGCATGACCGTTCATTTTGTGTTTGGCTCATGTATAGTAGTATGTGGTTTTTATTTTAAATTTGGATAAAATGCTGATAATCAACCCTATAAGGTTTTCGAAAACCTTATAGGATTTGGGTTTGCTTCACATTCCACCTGATTTCCTACATGAGCCGCGTTTTTTTATTATAAAAAACAAGAAAAAAATATATTTTTTAATAAATTTCAAAAAATACAATATATTACAATTATCTTTACTCTTAAATTCAAATAATTTAAGCAAGTCATGATATATTCAAGCGTATTAAAAAGTGTAGCAATTACCTCATTATTCATCAGTTTTTCCGCCTCAATATTCGCCCAAATTACCTACGAAAACGCCTTCCCGAATCTCACCTTTCAATTTCCCGTCGAAATTCAAAATACGGGTGTACCGGGAGATGACCGCTTGTTTGTTGTAGAGCAAGAAGGACGCATTAAGGTATTTGACAATAATTCAAATACAACAATCAGCAATACTTTTCTCAACATCACCAATGAAGTAGATTACGACGCAGGACAAGAAAAAGGACTGCTCGGTTTGGCGTTTCATCCTGACTATGAGCAGAATGGGTACTTTTATGTTTACCTGACAGATGTTTCCGGCGGATTGGTGGAGATTGTTATTAAGCGATTTCAAGTGAGTGCGGGGAATCCTGATTTTGCCAGTGCGGGGAGTGGTTGTGAAGTGATTGCATTTGTAAAAAACCAAAGTAATTCGAATCATAATGGCGGTAAAATCACTTTCGGACCCGATGGTTATTTGTACGCTTCGGTAGGTGACGGCGGCGGCGGCGGCGACCCGCAAGACAACGGACAAAACAAGAATAATCTCTTCGGCACTATCCTTCGATTGGATGTCGATACCAATTGTCCGGGTTATGCCATTCCGCCTGATAATCCATTTGTAGGAGTGAGCGGCGCAGACGAAATTTATGCTTGGGGCATCCGAAATACATGGAAAATGAACTTCGACTTTGCCACCAATATCTTATGGGCAGGTGATGTCGGACAAAATCAATTTGAAGAAATTAACCTGATAGAAAATGGCGGTAATTACGGTTGGAATCGCTATGAGGGCAATTCCGTTTTTTCAAGTTCTACACCCGAACCTGCTAATCCTATTTTCCCCATTTATACCTATAATCGCAATCAAGGCGATAAATCCATAACGGGCGGCTACGTTTATCGCGGTTCGCAAATCAGCAGTACCAATCCTGATATTTATGGAAAATATGTCTTTGCCGACTACGTGACGGGCAGAGTTTGGTTCTTGGATTACGACCCGACCACAGGCAACACCAACAGAACGCTCTTGTTTAATGCCGTTGACCAAAGCGGTTCCAGAGTTTTTGTATCTTCTTTCGGAGAAGACATTAATCAGGAACTTTATTTTGCAGGATACGGCTCAAATGGCGTGATATATCGACTAAAAGACGGCTTTACTGCTCCCAATGCAACGCCAGTAAATGGCATAGGATTTTTTTGTGACAACACGCCCACCGAAACGGACGGTACGGTCAACGCCATAGCTTCCGACACTAATGGCAGTGTCTATATCGGTGGTACATTCAACACCGCCGGCAATACACCTGCTCAAAACATCGCTCGTTGGGATGGCTCAAATTGGGCTACGCTTGGCACAGGCGCAAATGGAACAATTTACGCCCTCGCCCTCACCTCCAATGGAGATTTGTACGCAGGAGGAAATTTCACAACAATTGGCGGCGTGAATGTCAATAATATCGCCCGTTGGAACGGCAGCACGTGGCAGGCACTTGGTAGCGGCGCAGACGGACCTGTGTTGGTCATTGCAGTCGATGCTAATGACGGCATTTATATCGGCGGTACTTTTGAGCAAGTGAATGCTATCACCGCCAATAATATCGCCCGTTACAGCAACACTTGGTCGGCACTAACGGATAATGGAACAGGCATAGCAGGCACGGGAAATGAAATCAGGTCGATTGCGATTGATGAAAATGATGTGGTGTATGTCGGTGGAAATTTTGCTGTAGCAGGTGGCAAAACTGCCAGCCGAATCGCTACATGGAACGGCAGCACTTGGGGAACACTCGGCGCAGGAACAAGCGGCTTCGTACAGGCGATACAGGTCACGCCCGACTACGTGTATGCGGGTGGAAATTTTGCCTTAGCCGGAAGCAACACCGTGAATAGAATCGCCCGTTGGAATCGAAATACCAACCAATGGCAAAAGATTGAAAACGGACTTTCGAATAATGTCAATGCACTCTCCTATCGCGACAATTATCTGTATGTGGGGGGAAGTTTCAAAGCTGCATTGAATAATTCACCTGCTCAAAATATCATTGTCAATGGCTTGACGCGTTGGTCGGCTGCGAGTGGTTGGGAGGCACTCGGAACTAATACCAACGTAGGTGTGGACAATCTGCTGAACGCATTGAATTTTGAAAATAACGAACTTTATGTAGGTGGTACATTCAATGTGGCAGGAGAAGAAAATATCTCTAATTTTACCTGTTGGCAGGACAATATCATTCCCGGACAGCCTTGCGAAGACGGTGACATTTGCACACAAGGCGAGACTTACGATAACAACCTTAATTGCACAGGCGGCATTTATTCAGATACGGATAATGATGGTGTTTGTAATGCGCTTGATGCTTGCGAAGGCGCAAATGATACGCTCGACGCCGACGAAGATGGCATTCCCAATGGCTGCGATACTGATTGCAATTGTGCCTTAAATATGTCCGTAACTATTTCTCAACCAATCATTAACGCTAATGATGATGTAGAGGAAAATGGAACAAATGGTTCTATTAACTTCTCTTCCGGCGATTTGGATATGGTTTATGATGAAGACAATACGACGTTGGTGTATAATATTGGTTTGAGATTTCAGGACTTGCAAGTTCCATTCGGAGCGATTATTAGCAATGCCTACATTCAATTTACTGCCGATGAAGCCTCTTCTGCATCCGCTAATTTTAGCATTTCCATAGAAGACAATACAAATAGTCCTGCCATTTCTAATAATACATTTAATTTATCCAATAGAAATTTTCTAAATACACAAATTAATTGGAATAATGTATCTGCATGGAATAATGTAGGTGATTCGGGAGCCGCCCAACGAACGTCCAACCTCTCCCCTCTCCTCAATTCCATCATCTCCAAACAAGGCTGGTCAAGTGGTAATGCACTCACTTTTATGATACAAGGCAGCGGCAGTCGAACAGCCGATAGTTATGATGGTTCGGAGGAAAATGCCCCGCGCTTAGTCATTACTTATCAACTCCCCTGCATTGATGAAAATAACAACGGCATCGCCGACATCTGCGATATTCAATGCCCACAAGCCAATATAAAAGTATTTCTGCAAGCTGCATACGATGTACTTGCGGATGAAATGACGACCCAACTTGCCACAACAAGAAAAATCCTACCCGGACAAACACCTACAAGTGACCTCGCCACACCTACTCCTGCAGGACAGCCATACGGTCTTGCGCCCTGGAATTATTTTGGAAATGAAGGCGCAGATTTTACCGATGCGGATTATGATAATTTTTCCGTGGATTGGGTCTTGCTTTCACTTCGTAAGGACATCAATAAGGCTGACCAAGTCGCACAAACTGCCGCAGTGCTACAAAAGGACGGCTCATTGAGATTCGTGGATAATTGCCCATTGGAAGTGATGAGTGACGGACCGTTTTATATCGTCGTGGAACATCGCAATCATATGGGCGCAATGTCTCCCAATCCGGTGGCTGTGCAGAATGGTGTATTAAATTATGATTTTACAATGCAAAATTCATATACAGGCAATGCGGGTTTCGGACAAATAGAACTCGCACCCAATGTGTGGGGCATGTACACAGGTGACATTACACAAAGCCCCGATACTGAAAGTTACGACATCAATGCGCTCGACAAAGCGGTATGGGATACTTATAATGGTCAATTTGATGAATACGTCCCCTCCGACCTCAATTTTGATGGCGACATCAACGGACAGGATAAAGCGATTTGGTTGGAAAATAATGGGGTGTCTTCGCGTGTGCCAAAATGACGTAGCACGGTGCTTCCAGCCCGT
>CALHBW010000365.1 GCA_937930625.1 uncultured Saprospiraceae bacterium
TACCTTTTTCATCCAATGCAAATGCGGAATTACCTTCCATTCAATTCAAAGCACAAGACTTTATTTCAAGTTCGGTAGCTGTACAAGCCGCCAAAACCGAAACCGAACAACAAGGCAGCCGCTTTTGGAAATACCTGATGTGGTTGACGGCAATGGTCGGCTTTTGGGCAACAATGGCGATAAGCATCGCCGACATCACACGACACAGTAAAACACAAAAAGAGCAAGTCGCGGGACAATTTATCGGCTTGCCGACCACCATGATTTTATATTCTTTCGTAGGAATATTCGTGACCTGTGCGGCTGCTACCATATTTAATGATGTATTGGTCTTGGAAGATTCACCGTGGGATCCCGTTACTTTAATTGGTAAATTGGATAATCCTTGGATAATCGTATTGGCACAAATCTTTATGATTATCGCCACACTTAGTACCAATATTGCGGCTAATGTCATCGCCCCCGCCAATGCTTTTTCCAATATCAGCCCTAAAAATATTTCCTTTCAAAAAGGCGGAATCATTGCCGCTATTATTGGGATTATTACCTGCCCGTGGTGGTTGATGGATGAAATTTCAGGGCTATTAATTTTCGTCAGTAGTTTCCTCGGACCTATTTTAGCCATCTTGATTGGCGATTACTTTTTTGTCAGAAAAAAAGAAATTTCCACAGAAGACCTTTTTCTTCCTGACGGAAAATATACTTACCAAAACGGTTATAATATCAAAGCTTTCATTGCCTTCATCGCAGGGGTAGCGACTGCTTTAATTGGCTATGTTGTACCTTCTTTAGCAGTGCTTTATAGTAGTTCGTGGTTTAGTAGTTTTGCGGTGTCTTTGGTGGTGTATTATTTGCTTTCTTGTAATAAAAAATGAGTAAATAAATAGCTGAATAAATGAGTAGATATTTATGGTATTGTTGCATTTGGATATTGTAACATTAAAAAACATTTACTCATTTATTTATCTACCCATTTACTCATTCTCTGTAATTTTTCTACCTTGTAATTTATTTTGTCATCATTCCTTATTCTAAAAACAGAAATCATTTATTCGCCATGCGAATAACACACAGACAACATTACACCAACATACTGATAGACAAACAATTATGTCGAAAATACGAGCCGCTATCACGGGCATACACGCATGGGTGCCTGAGTACCGACTAACCAATACCGAACTGGAAACGATGGTAGATACCAACGATGAGTGGATTGTATCTCGCACGGGTATCAAAGAACGTCGCATCCTGAAAGGTGAAGGATTGGGGACTTCTGATATAGGCGTAGAGGCAGTAAAAGGCTTATTGGAAAAGACGGGAACGGACGCAAAAGAAGTTGATTTTTTACTCTGCGCGACCACCACGCCCGATATGCTCTTTCCGGCTACTGCCAATATTATTTGCGATAAAATAGGTGCAACAAATGCCTTCGGTTTTGACCTCAATGCAGCTTGTTCTGGCTTCATTTATGCTTTGACGACGGCAATGAAATTTATAGAATCCGGTACACACAAAAAGGTCGTGGTAGTCGGAGCGGATAAGATGTCTTCGATTGTTGATTACGAAGACAGGTCAACTTGTATCATCTTTGGTGACGGTGGCGGTGCAGTTTTGCTTGAGCCTACACAAGATGCGGACGGCATACACGACTCAAAGCTGTACAGCGATGGTTCGGGGGGGGTATATCTGCATCAAAAAGCAGGTGGTTCGGTACGTCCGGCTACAGCGGAGACGGTGGCAGCAAAGGAACACTACGTATTTCAAGATGGTCGTCCGGTATTCAAAGCGGCAGTGAAAGGTATGTCCGGTGCCATAAAAACAGTGCTGAAAAACAACGACCTGACCGTAGCAGATATTGATTGGCTGATTCCACATCAAGCCAATAAACGTATCATCAACTCAGTTGGCAGTGCCATTGACATTAATCCTGAAAAGGTAGTTGTTAATATTGAAAAGTACGGAAATACGACAAGCGGTACGATTCCACTTTGCCTGTGGGAATGGGAAAATAAATTCAAAAAAGGCGATAAAATTATGCTCACTGCATTTGGAGGCGGCTTCACCTGGGGGGCGATTTATCTGACTTGGGCGTACTAATGCGATATTTTAACACATAAAATTTTATAGTTTTTGATTTGTAATAAAAAAATCACTTAATTTTCTAAAAATCAGACTGTTACCACGTATAATAAATTAACAAGCTCATAACAATTTTGTTATAGAATAGTTACTAAGCAAGTTCACTAACTTGCTTTGAATACCTAAATATTGTAACTTGGGTAACGTAAGCCTCAAAAGAGATTATCATCATCTCGACTTACCAACACAAACTATTTTACAATAATTCCATCATTTTATTAAATGATAGATTACTTTCTATTTGAACAGTAGTTTATCAGAGTTTTTATGCTATTCTGATATGTTTTTTATAAAAAATTAGCATAAATCCTTATATTTGAAAATTAAAAACACCATTGAAAACACAAATCAAATGTACTTTCTCAATTTATTTTTTAACCAAAAATCAATCTATAAGCGTATGAAACATTTCTTTTTGGTTTTCGCGATGCTGCTTTTAGGCTTTACAACGGTCATGGCACAGCGCACCATTACGGGAACAGTCACAGACGAAAATGGCGAAACCGTTCCATTCGCCAATGTCTTCGTTGAAGGCACGACTACCGGAACAACTACCGACATGGACGGTAATTACACCCTCGAAATTCCCGCAGAAGCCGAGGGCGGCACCATCGTTGTATCCTTCACGGGTTACGAGGATTTCAAACAAGCCATTGGCTCAGATGCCAGTATCAATGCACTACTTACTACGGGTGTATCGCTCGAAGAAGTCGTTTTGATAGGCTATGCACCTCAAAAGCGGAAAGACATTACAGGCTCGGTATCTTCCATTTCTTCTGAAGATATTGAGGACGTGCCGCTTCCAAGCCTTGAAACGGCTTTGCAAGGAACGGCTGCGGGGGTCTATGTCAATAAAAATTCGGGCAAACCCGGTGGAGGTATTGATGTAAATATCCGTGGAAGAACTTCCATTTCTGCTTCCAATCAACCGCTTTATGTGGTGGATGGTGTACCTATCATTTCAGGTGATAATTTTGACTTCTCGCAAACCGGTATAGGAGGAAGTGAGATTTCTGTAATTTCTGACCTCAATCCGGACGATATCGAATCTATTGAAGTCCTCAAAGACGCCTCTACAGCCGCTATATATGGTTCGCGGGCTGCCAACGGTGTGGTACTCATTACCACCAAACGAGGAAAAGCCGGTGAAACTAAAGTGGATTTTAATGCCTCTTACGGAAATGCTTGGCTGCCAAAGGGTATTGATGCAATATCAGGTCCTGAGTATGAGGATTATTCAGTCGAATTGTGGGGACCACTGCTTGACCAATTGGGATTAGAGCGTTCATGGCAGTCTATCCAAGATAATCTGCTTGGTCCGGTCGGAGATGCTGATACCAACTGGCAAGATGAGGTGTTCCGCATGGCACCATTGCAAGAGTATGGCATAGGTATTTCCGGTGGTTCGGAATCTACCAAAATTTATGCTTCCTTGGGCTACAAAGATGAGCAGGGCATTATCAAAAGTTCGGGTTTTCAGCGTTTCTCCGGGCGGCTTAATGTCGATCACCTGATTTCCGAAAAACTTGCATTCGGTATGAATATGGGGTACAATCGTACCGATACCGACCAAGTACAAAATGACAACAACATCTACGGTGTATTAGGAGCAACCTTGCTCATTCCGCCTGTTGTACCGATTACGAGAGACGACGGTAGCTGGGGATCTGCCTTCGGTATCGAAAATGCTGCCGCGGCAGTAACGGATTACCAAAACAATATCATCAGAGGACGCTTTACGGGTAATGTATTCGGAAAGTGGAATATTACTGACTTTTTGAGCTTTAAAGCTTCACTCGGTACTGATTTTATTGATTTGGATGAACGAGTTATCGAACCACGCACCTTGCAGTCTTCTGCTACCGGACGACGTGTAGATGCCACCGTCAAAAATGAAAGATTCATCCACGAATACAACTTGATTTTCAACAAATCATTTGTAAAGAATAACATTCAAGTGGTCGCCGGTACTAGTTTTCAGGAAGATAAAATCAATAGCACTTTTACAGAAACAGTTGATTTCCCAACGGATGATTTCACCGGATTATCCTCCGGAGCAACTCCCGTAACGACCAATGGAGGGTTCACAGGAGACAACCTCCAATCTTACTTCGGAAATTTCAATTATAATTTTGACAGCAGATATTATGTTACGGGTACTTTCCGTGTAGATGGTTCGTCGAGATTTGTCAACAACAAGTGGGGGTACTTTCCCGGTGTATCTGTAGGTTGGAACATTTCCGAAGAAAACTTCCTGAAAAATGGTCCTTTCGACCTCCTCAAAATACGAGCAGGATGGGGACAAACCGGTAATAATACTATCGGTAATTTTGCTGCCCGACAACTGTATGGAGGAGGCGCAAATTATCAGGATGTGCCCGGTACCAGACCCTCGCAAATAGGAAATCCTGACTTGGTATGGGAAACTACTACGCAGACCAACCTAGGTTTAGATTTTGGTATATTAAATGGAAGACTCGGCGGTAGTCTTGATTTCTACATCAAAGACACAGAAGATTTATTGTTGCCTCAACCCGTCCCGACAACCTCCGGCTTCCTTGATGTACTAGCCAATGTCGGTGAAATGCGAAATAGTGGGGTAGATTTATCTCTAAACTCAGCGAATATCAAAAAAGATAACTTTACATGGACCACTACATTTACTTTAGGCTATGTTAAAAACGAAGTCCTTAAAATTGTAGATGGTGTCCCATTTGACAGAGGTTTCGCTAACAGAATTGCAGAAGGACGTCCAATGGGAAGTTTCTTTGGACATGTTACCGACGGGATTTTCCAAAATCAAGCGGAAATTGATGCACATGCTTCACAACCCAATGCCGCTCCCGGCGATATTCGATTTATGGACATTAGCGGTGGTGCAGGTGAAGACAACATAGTCGGTACTGCCGACGACCTCCCGCCCGATGGTGTTATCAATGATGCTGATAGAACCTATATCGGCAAAGCACTGCCTGATTTTACGGGTGGTTTGAGAAATCAACTTACTTTCTATGGTGTTGACCTCAATTTCTTCTTCCAGTTTGCCACCGGTGTCCAAATTTATAATAATAATCTTGCATTTACAGAAGGAATGAACAGCGTATTCGCGCCCTCGCGCAATGCATGGGAAAACAGATGGCAGCAGGAAGGTGACCAAACGGATATCCCACGCCTAGTGAGAAATGACCCGAATAGCAACCGCCGCGACTCTGACCGATTCGTAGAAAATGGTGATTATTTGCGTCTCAAAACCCTCACTTTGGGTTACACACTTCCTTCGGATGTTACTAAAAACATTGGCGTTCGCAGAGCGAGAATTTATATGAGTGGTTTCAACTTGTTCACCTTCACGGAATATTCAGGCTTCGACCCGGAAGTCAATATTTTTGATGGTAGTAATACCGCATTGGGAACTGATTTCTTAACCTTCCCGCAAGCGCGTTCAGTGGTATTCGGGATTAATGTTGGGTTCTAAATTCGTTCTATGTTCGTCGTACTTTGTTCTATGTTAAAAATCAACAAAGTACGACGAGCCAACACTTTGTTAATTATCTCAATGTATTGATTGTGAAATTACATGATTGTTAAATAAACACAATTTACAATTAAATCATTTTGCAATCAAACAATCATAAAACATAATTATGAAAATAAATAATTTTTTAATATTACTTGTAGTTATATCGCTTGGTCTGTTCTCATGTGCGGAATTGGAAGATGTAGCTCCTATCAATTCTATTCCAACGGAAGCCGCTATCACTAGCGAAGCCTCGGCAGAAGCCGCACTCAATGGCGTGTATAGCGAAGTACAGGATGGTACACTCGCCTTCGACGGCTGGTTGGCACTACCCCAATTTTTCTCCGATGAAGCTGATGCTACGGGTACGTTTCCGACCCGTTTGGAATTTGGTAATCTAAATATTTTTCCTGCAAACGGTACGATGGCGGCTGTATTTTCGGATTTATATGAAATCATCAACGTTGCGAATAACGTGATTACGCTCGTACCGGGCGTAATTGAAGATGGCTTTGAAGATGAAGAAAAAAATGATATTGTAGCAGAAGCAAAATTCCTCCGCGCACAGACTTATCTGCATTTAGTAACATTATGGCAAGAAGTACCGCTTGTACTTACGCCTACTACTGACGTCGGCGAAGTACTGAATGTGTCAGTCAGTTCTAAGGATAATATTTACAATCAAATTAAAGCAGACCTAAACGATGCTGTCTCAAATCTAACTGCTGCTACTTCTCAGTTTAGAGCTAGCCAACAGGCGGCAAATGCTTTGTTAGCGCGTGTTGCTTTGTATCAAGGCAATTGGGCAGAAGCACAATCCAAAGCTGAAGGTGTACTTGGTGCAGGCTTTGATTTGACAACTGTTCCTTATCTTGACGACCAGATTTATTCGCTCAATTTCACTACAAATGACGGTAATAATCTGGGCTTCTTTTACGGACCTTCGGACTTGGGCGGTAGATATTCTATCGGGCCTAATCCGGCATTAATAGCCGCCTTTGAGCCGGGTGATGCTCGATTTGCTGTTACACTCGACACCAGCTCATTTACCGTAGCTTATGGTTTAAAATATCCAAGTTTTTCAGCAGCGAACGCAGGTGTAGCTGACGATCCGATTTATTTCATTCGTCATGCAGAAATGGTTTTAATTGCTGCTGAGGCTGCTGCCGAACAAGGTGATTTTGCAACAGCGAGTACTTACTTCAATCAAGTCAGAACTCGTGCGGGATTGGCTGAAATCACATTGGATTCTGACAATTATGTAGATGCTATTTTGAAAGAGCGTTTTACGGAATTTGCTTTTGAAGGACCACAACGTTTGATTGATTTGCGTCGTCGCGGCAAAGCAGAGGAAGTACTCGGACCATTGGGTTACGATGCTTGTGATGCGGTGTGGCCTTTACCACAGCGAGATGTTGATAGGAATGTTAACTTACAGCAGAATAATTGTTGTAATTGTTAATATTATTAGAAATTCATAGCCGATAGTTCATGGTTCATAGAAAATGTAGTAAAAATCACATTTTCTAAACCATGAACTATCAACTATTATACTGTAAACGGGGTAAATTTCGGAAAATGCTGATTCACGCAGAGTACGCAGAGGTCGCAGAGATTTTATAGTATTTCTCCGCGAACTCAGCGTTCTCTGCGTGAAATATAGATGTTAATATTTTCCGAAATTTATGGCGTTTACAGTATAAATCACAATTTTATCGGTTTGCGTCTATTATTGATTAAATTACTCATTATCAAAAAAACGAAAAACGAGTATACGAAAAACGGCTAACGGCACTACTTCGGTACTCTTGATGAAATCCCATTATTCTCAAACCACAATAACTTGTCCTCTCCATTAATATCTCCATCCAAATTAAAGTCAGGTGAAATATAATAGTCGAATATCCCATTATTCTCAAACCAAAGGGTTTTATCTGTTCCTGTAATATCAAAACTCGGGAAATCAAATTGGTCGGCATCACCTGCAAACATCACCCACTCGCCTGTAGGCAGTTGTTTTTGTCCGAAACCCGTCTGGTCGCGGTAGCTATCTGCCGCACGAAAATCGTAGGTCAATGTGGCGTTAATCACGTTAACAGGTTGTGGTGTCATTATGCCGATATGATTGCGATGCTCTATGACGACATAGAGTTGGTTCGCCACATCACCCGGTAATGCACAACGGTCAGGGAAAGTGATATTTCCGAATTTATCAAGGACTCCGGCGGTCATAGCAACCTCTGTATTTTTAGCCGTTCCCGTGCGGAAAGAAACCAGTATCCAATCCACATCGTCAGTGGTATAGTCGTCATCTGTCCAGTCTTCGCCTTCTGTACCGTTATAGTTCCACGGGGCGATATTATAGGGTTGTCCGGCTGGTGTAGGCGTGACTAAAGCACTCGTGGGCGTTTGTCCGGGCAATAGCCCTCGGCTTGTATTGAGTTCGGTAGTCATTCGGTCATTATTAGTAAGGTAGCCACCTTCCAGATAAGCCTGAATACTGAGTTCTATGCAGAGCGCCTCTACGCTGATATTGACAGTGGCTTGATAGCAGATTTGTCCGGCATCAGTCGGTAGGTATTCGACGATGAGTTTGGGAGCTAATCCCGCCGTCCCATCAAATGATTCCGCAACACGCTTGCCACTACCTTCCATGATGAAGGTCATCGCATTGCCACTCGCCCAATCTCCGCGATTGATAATTTCTTGTACAACAGCCGTTACGTCAGGGCTTGTATAGTTGATTCCTGCCGTCCATGCGGGTAAGTTGTTCCAGTTGATAGTAGCGAATGTTTTGTTTTTGTTGGTCAATGCAGAATTGGTCGTAGGAATAGATAGCGCATTGCCCGTAGCTTCGGCTTTGATGGTGAGGTTGGTGGGGTCGGCGTGGCTTTCATCGGCTGTAAATTCAAGATATGCTCTATCGAGTATTTGCCCCTGCGGGATATTGATATTTTGTATTCTAAATCCTACGGCGCGTTGTACGGCATATTCGAGCATCATTTCAAGGTCGCTACTATTGACATCAATGACTCCGGTATTGCTTTCTTCAACATCATCGCCGGAACTATTTACTTGCCCGGTGTAAATCGTAGGCGTCGCAGGAATATCGGCATCAATACAGATTTCGTAAGTGAAACTATCGTCACCTGCAAATCCGACATTGGGTGTGTAATCAAATGAACCATCGTTATTAAAAATGAGTGTGCCATTGGCAGGCATGGTACTGATTTGTATCATTGCATTAGATGGGTAAATATCATTCGCGAGGACATTGCCGGAGAGGTTTGAATTTTGTTCAATATCAAATTGGTCGTCAATAACAATAATGTTATCTTGATATAAAAGATTCGGTGAGCCACAATTTCCTGCTACTCTTGCCCAATTATTTGGATTGCTATTATCTGATTGAATATTAATTAATTGTAAGGCATCATTTGAGCTGCCACTACCCCATGAATCATTATAAGTCACTTCGTCGATAAGCACATCGTAAGCACCATGTAAGGCAATTCTTTCACCCGAATTGCTGAGACTTTTTTGATATTCACCGAAAGGAAAAAAGCCGTAATGATAGTAAAAAGCTGTTTGGTCATCGCTAAGTACAAGACTTGCACCGGAGGCGAGTGTTGCGCCGCTTGGGAATGTATAGTCGATTCCATCTTGGAAATAATAGCCTTCCAAATCAACGGTATTATTACCCGCGTTGGTAATTTCAATAAAATCATTGCCACAATCAATTTTGGGATTGTACATAATTTCACTAATCACAAGGTTGGGTGTAGGTGCATTGACGGGCGCACCCGCGATGAACTGAATGGGGTCTGACCAACGGCTTTTTCTGCCTGTATCGTCGGTGTATTGTACCCTTGCGCGATAGGTGTGTCCTTGTTTGAGGCTTTTCGCATCTAT
>CALHBW010000366.1 GCA_937930625.1 uncultured Saprospiraceae bacterium
CATGCAACGTGGAACTTTAACATTTAATCTACGTATAGATACAATAAGTTTTGCGTCCAATATGTTAGTGTTAGGAGACTGTTAAAAATGTCACTAAATTAATCATTTTAGATTTTTGATTTCAGATTGTTTCAATCGAAAATCAAAAATCGCTAAATCAAAAATATTCAAGTTTGCCTATGGAGTAAAGCTCTACATTGTATTGTAAAAAACATAGCATAATAATATTCACATTCTCAATAGTTTAAAATTGAAATACTATTGGGGCTGTGACTTTTTTGTATTTACTGAAATAAATGAGCGAATGAGTGAATGTTGAATGAATAAATAAAATGCGACAATGCTGAAATGCGTTAATGCGACAATGTTTTCCTCATTATCGCATTGTAGCATTATCGCATTGACGCATTAAAAACATTCACTCATTCAAAATTCACTCATTCACTCATTGAGAATACAAGCTAAATTTCGTAGCAAACCATGACGAATAAAGGAATTTTCCTGCTGACGGCACTTTTTATGAGCCTCACTGCTTGGGCAAACTTTGGTCCCGGACATAACGACCCCTTGTTGGCTTTTGCAGAATCTGCACTTGTACACGCAGATACGATACCGCTTCAGGATCGTGATACGGATAGCGTGACTAATGATGCCCCCCAAAACCCCTTCGACTTGAATGACCCGCCGGTCATCGTAACGGAGGTCACATACGACCCCGAAAGCGGTTATTATATCATCACTGAAAAAATCGGCGACACCAATTATCGTCCACCTACTTACATGACCTTTGATGAGTACATGGAGTGGAGTGCCAACAATCAGCAAACAAGCTATCAGCAAGAACTTTCCGACCGCGCGTCTTTCTTTGACAAACTCACCATCGGAGGGGTAGATGCCGATACCAATCTGGATATGGACGACCCCGTAGGGCGTTACAAAGAAGCGATACGTACTTCTTTGATTAACAGGCTTTTTGGTGGTGCCGACCTCGACCCCAAAGATATGATAGATATACGTCCGCAAGGAAATATTGACCTTACATTTGGTGTTGATTATCAAAATGTCGAAAACCCAATACTTACGGAGCGTCAGCGTCGTCAGGGAGGTTTTGATTTTGATATGGCAATCCAAATGAATGTTATTGGAAAAATTGGAGACAAACTCAATCTTGCTACGAATTACAATACGCAGGCAACCTTCAATTTTGACAATCAAATGAATCTGGAATTTGCAGGTACAGAGGATGAGATTATTCAAAAAATAGAAGCCGGAAACGTCAGTTTGCCATTGAGAAGTAGCCTTATACAAGGTAGTCAGAGTTTGTTTGGTATCAAGACAGATTTGAGATTCGGACGATTGAGCGTATCGGCAATTGCTTCGCAAAAGAAATCAAAACGCGAAAACCTCCAAGTACAAGGTGGTACACAATTGCAGGATTTTGAAGTGACCGCCGACCAATACGACCAAAACCGCCACTTCTTTATTTCTCATTACAACCGTGATTCCTACGAACCCGCACTTGCCAATCTTCCGCAAATAAATACCCTATTCCGCATCACAAAAATGCAGGTATGGGTCACCAATACACGCGCTGTCACTCAAAACGCCCGTGATATTGTAGCATTGATGGATTTAGGGGAAGCTGACCCCACAAAAATTGGCGAAAATGTAGCTATCGACCCCAATTTTGTCCCACCAACCATACCTCAATTCCCCGATTTATATAATAATGGACTCCCGGACAACAGAGCAAGTGGTTATTATGATGCCGTAAAAGCCCTGCCCGGCTCCAATACGCTTGATGGCGCAGTAGCTGCCCTTCAATCAAGAGGTTTAGACCAAAGCGTTGACTTTGAAAAAGTACGTGCCAGATTGCTTTCACAAACAGAATATACCTTTCATCCTGAATTGGGCTATATCTCCCTCAATCTTACCCTCCAACCCGATGAAGTGCTCGGTGTGGCTTACGAATATACTTATAATGGTGAAGTATTTCGTGTTGGAGAATTTACCAACGACTCACCGAACCTCGTAACTGATACGACAAGTACCAACACAGGCACAGGTATAGAAGCGGATTTGGGTGTACTTTATGTCAAAATGCTCAAAAGTGCAGTACTAGATGTGGAGTTGCCAATGTGGGATTTGATGATGAAAAACATCTATTCTATTGGTGCGTATCAAGTCAATCCACAGGATTTCAAATTGGATGTCTTGTATCAAGACCCCGGCACAGGGTTTATCCGTAATTTGCCGGACAGAGCAGGACCAGTCGTGAGTAAGTGCAACATTATTAGTCTGCTGAATCTGGATAACCTCAATAGTCAGGGCGACCCGCTTGCAGACGGGGTGTTTGATTTCGTTCCGGGGATTACCATCACACCAAAAAACGGACGTATTATCTTTCCCGTTCTTGAGCCTTTTGGTTCTTCTATGAGAAACAAATTCGGACCAAATGGTAATCCTGACGCCTTCGTTTACCCACAATTATACGAAAATACCGTTTTCTTTGCACGAGAATTTCCCGAACTCAATCGCTTTGTCATTCGTGGTACATACAAATCAAGCGTATCAAGTCGTATTTCGTTAGGTGCATTTAATATTCCGCGTGGTTCGGTGACTGTCACCGCAGGTGGTCAACAACTCGTCGAAGGAAGTGATTATGATGTAGATTATAATACCGGACAAGTTACTATTCTTAATGATGCCTATCTCAATTCCGGTTTACCTGTTAATGTTTCTTACGAAGATAATACGCTATTTGGTTTCCAAACTAAAACCCTGTACGGTACACGTTTGGATTATGAGGTAAGCGACAATTTTAATATCGGTGGTACATTCATGCACGTAGCCGAGCGACCATTTACACAGAAAGTAAATATCGGCGACGACCCTGTTTCCAACAGCGTTTTTGGCTTAGATGTCACGTTCAATAAGGAAGCTCCGGGCTTGACCCGCTTTTTAGATAAATTACCCCTTTTACAAACAAAAGAAAAATCACAAATATCATTTACCGCAGAAGGCGCAGCTTTGCGCCCCGGACACTCCCGAGCACTCAATCGCGTGGACCAAAGCGAAGACAGAGGCGGTACGGTATATATTGATGACTTTGAAGGTAGCTCAACCAATTTTGACTTGCGTACACCGGCTACGGCTTGGTTGTTGGCAAGCACACCTTCGAGCTTCCCCGAAGCTGATCGTATCAACGACTTTGCATATGGTTATAATCGTGCGAAAATGACTTGGTACAGAATCGACCCGGTACTGCGTCAGCAGGGAGGTGGTGATGATCCATACACCGCGCAATTTAGTGAGCAAGATATTTTTCCGAATAGGCAAGATAATGTTACAGGATTGAATAATGTCGGTCTGTTTACCTTCGATATGGCTTACTATCCCGACGAACGCGGTCCATACAATTTTGAAGCCACAGAAACAGGCGAACCCGGTATATCAAGAGGAATTGACCCAAATACCGGCAGATTGAACAACCCCGAAACCCGTTGGGGAGGTGTAATGCGTGCTATCCAAACCAATGATTTTGAGGCAGCAAATGTCGAATACGTAGAATTTTGGATGTTAAGTCCTTTCATCGACAGCCCATCCAATCCAAATAACTGGGGACAGGGCGAAGGCGGTAAGCTTTCTCTCAATCTTGGTACTATTTCAGAGGACATCATGCGCGATTCTCGTTTGTTTTTTGAAAATGGACTACCCACTTCTACATCACAAGTTCAGACAGACAGTACCACTTGGTCGCGCATACCGCGTGGTCAGGCAATCACCAATGCCTTCGACAACGACCCCACAGCCCGTGCAGCACAGGATTTAGGATTAGACGGTATTAATGATGAAGAAGAAAATGAATATTTTGCAGATTATGTAGCTCAAATGAATGTGCTGGGCATTGACGTTACCGAAGACCCTGCGAACGACAATTATCTTTATCACAGAGACGTGGATGCTTATGGTGCTTTGGATGACCCGAACTCTACACCCATCATTGAGCGATACAAAAGATTTAATAATCCGCAAGGTAATTCACTAGGACAGGATCCTAATAATACACAAAATCAGAATCAGAATAATAGTAATCCTTCATCCACCAATATCCCTGATACAGAGGATATTAACCGTGATAATACTTTGAATGAAAAAGAAGCCTACTTCGAGTATGACATTGAGTTATTATCAGATGGTCAAGGTGGGATTCAGAGAAATAGCAATAGCTTCATCGTAGATGAAGTAGAATTAGGAGATGAGAGTGGGGTGAAATGGTATCAATTCCGTATTCCGGTAGGTGAATTTAACGACAAATTTGGTAATATTCAGGATTTCCGTTCGATTCGTTTTATGCGTATGTATGCGTCTGAATTTACAGACCCTGTCATCATGCGTTTTGCCCGCCTCCAATTGGTACGTAATCAATGGAGACGCTATCGCCGACCATTGACCGGAACAGGCATCGGACCAGTCACTGACCCCAACGACCCGACACTTTTTGAGGTCGCTTCTGTCAATTTTGAAGAAAATAGCAATGCAATACCCTTCCCGTATGTCTTGCCTCCGGGTATTCAGCGTGAGCAGTCTTTGGGTGCTTTCCCGAATGCACTGCAAAATGAGCAATCCCTTGCATTGAATGTTTGTGACCTTGAAGCAGGTGATGCGCGGGCGGTGTATAAAATTATTAATTTGGACATAAGGCGGTACGAAAGGCTGAAAATGTTTGTACATGCCGAATCTGACCAAACAGACAATATTGACGAACTCGAACCCGGAGAATTGTCCATTTTCATGCGTTTGGGGAGTGATTTTGAAGATAATTATTACGAATACGAAATACCACTTTTACCAAGTGAAGAAATTGTAGAAGGCGAAGACCTGAACGACCGTGTAGAGAAAGTATGGCGCGAAGAAAATCGCTTTGATTTTCCATTAGCATTATTCAGAGAAACAAAAAAAGCGCGGAATGGGGATCCGGACGCAAACGTCACAACACTTTTTGAAATGGATGACCCCGATAAGCCGGACAACAAAGTACGTATTGTAGGTACACCGGATTTGGGCTATGTGAAAGGCGTCATGATAGGTCTGCGAAATACTACCGATGCTACCAATATCTGCGCCGAAGTATGGGCGAATGAGTTGCGACTCAGTGGCTTGGATGAGCGCGGCGGTGTAGCAGGATTGGCACGATTGGATATACAACTCGCTGATTTTGGTAATATTACGACCTCTGTGAGCCACACCGGAATAGGTTGGGGACAGTTGGAGCAGAGAGTCAACGACCGCGCACTCGAAGCCGTTACGCAATACGATGTAGCTACCAATTTGGAATTGGGTAAATTATTGCCAAAAAATTCAGGCTTGCGAGTTCCATTTTACGCACAGTACTCTACAACGGTAGAGACGCCCGAATTTGACCCTTATCAGCTTGACTTGCGTTTGAAAGAGGATGTACTTGATGAGTTGGAAACAAGAGAAGAGCGCGATTCTATCCGTGATTTGGCGGTAGATTATACGTCGATACGCGGTTTTAACTTTACGAATGTACGCAAAGAACGCATGAATCGCGAGCGCAAGCCAATGCCCTGGGATGTAGAAAACCTGAGTTTGACTTACGCATTCGACCGTACACTTCGACACAACCCAACGGTAGAAAACGAAGAAATAAAACGCTATCGCGGTTCGGTGGACTATAATTATGCCAGCCAATTGCGTCCTATTGCGCCATTCAAAAACATGAGAAATAAATCACCGTGGTTGGCATTGATTCGGGATTTTAATTTCAATCCGCTGCCCAATTCCATCAGTGTGAGAAATGATATGAATCGTCATCACGGAACTATCAAATATCGTTTTGCTGATGAATTGAAAAGCACCTACTACGACAAACGATTTACTTGGGATAGAGCCTACGGCTTGCAATGGAATCTGTCGAAAGGCTTGACAATGGGCTTCAATGCCGTCAATAGTTCGGTGATTGATGAAATAGAGGAATACGATTATGACGAAAATGGTTTCCCAATCGTAGATCAAACAACCGGAAATCCAATACGTCCGACAGACCAAGCAAAGAAAGATACCATTATGCAAGGGCTACGAACAGGAGGACGTAATAAATTTTACAATCACGGAGTAAATGTCAGTTATACGCTGCCGACCAAGCAAATTCCATTCTTGGCGTGGACACAAATTAAAGCACAATATCAGGCAAATTATGATTGGAGCAGAGCAAGTCTCAATACCGATTCGCTGGGTAATGTGATTCAAAATGGTCAGACGCGGAGTATCACAGGTGATTTGGATTTGACGAAATTGTATAACGAATCCGGTTATCTCAAAAAAATTAACTCGAAAAAAAGAAAACCCCGTAAAACAAAAGATGATCCGCGCAAGCCGATTACACCTAAGAAGGAAGACCCCAAGAAAGGTAAGCAGGACATCAAATTTAAAGACCCGACACTCGTGGGAGAAGTCGTAGAGAGAGTCGTAGAAGAAGTGGACGACATCATAGAAGGTAATAAGGGTAAAGGCAAAAAGAATAAGAAAAAGCGCAAAGAGGCGAAGAAAAAAGGTATCGACGGTGCAGATGACGGCTCGCTTGCTAAGGGCAAAAAAGAGAAAGAAGACCGCCAACCAAGCGCATTTGAACGTGCTTTATTGCGTCCTTTGATGATGATTCGTAAGGCAAGGGTGAGCTACTCGGAGGACTTCTCTTCGGTAGTACCCGGATTTGTGCCGGAAACGCGCTTACTCGGTCAGAATAACGGTTTTAACGCGCCGGGTTGGGATTATGTATTCGGTGCAAATTACGGACTCAACTGGCGTTTGTCTGATTTTACGAGTTGGTTGGATGAAAGAGGTGCTGCGGGTGACATCATCAATGGCAGCTCAAGCCGCTTCCTTAATCAGCAGGTTTTGGTCAATTATACGAAGAACTACGATGGTAAATTGACCATTGAGCCATTCAATGATTTCCGCATTGATGTCAATGTAAATCGTTCATTTTCAAGAAATCATAGCCAATATTATAAAGTACAGGATATTGGTGGAGGATTGGAGCATCTCAATGAACTCGACAGAGGAAGTCTCAATATGACTTACTTTACGATGCGTACTTTGTTTGGTTCGACAACAGAGGAATTGATTAATAAATTCGACATCTTCGAGAACAATCGTGCGATAATTTCAGGGCGTTTGGCACAGGAAGACATAAGAAATGAAGCGTATGAAAACCTTGAAGATATTCCACTTCACGAGCTTGACGAAGGATTTGGTGATTATCGGGAAGGTTACGGACGCTATCAGCAGGATGTCTTAATTCCGGCATTCCTCTCTGCATATACAGGTAAAGATGCCAGTACTTTTCCACTGACGGTATTTGATGTATTGCCGCGCCCGAATTGGAAATTTACATATAATGGCTTGAATAAATTGGATGCATTTAAAAATATCTTTAGCAGCTTCAATATTTCGCACGGCTATACTTCGACCTTGAGTATCAACTCTTTTGCGACGGATTTGGATTTCCAAACCTTCTTAGTCAACGAAGTAACGCGTAATTACTTCTCCACGCTTGAAATTCCTGACCTTGTGATTAGCGAGCGATTCAGTCCGTTGATTGGGGTGGATATTCGTATGAAAAATGATATGACGGCGCGTTTTGATTGGAATAAATCGCGCAACTTGGCGATGAGCTTTACGGATTATCAACTTTCGGAAACGAATAGTGAAGAATTTACCATCGGTGTAGGCTATCGCGTGAAGGGTTTCAAACTACCATTCAAAGTGATTAATATACCGGGCAGCAAAGGCAAGACGAATGAGTTGGAGAATGACTTGAATTTCAAACTTGATGTCTCGTACCGCGACGATGTGACTATCAACCACTTGCTCGACCAAGAACAGACGGTTCCGACACGCGGTTCGCGAGTGATTCGTATTTCTCCATCAATTGATTATGCGGTGAATAAATTTGTGAACGTGCGCCTATTCTTTGACCGCAGTCGCACAATTCCGAAAACGTCGGCATCTTTCCCAATTACTAATACGCAGGGTGGGGTGACGATTCGTTTCTCACTGACGCAGTAGAACGGTGGACGATAGAAATAAAAAAAATCCCGTTCCGACGATTTCGTTGGAACGGGATTTTTTTTATCGGTAGATGGTTGACGGTGGGGACGCGGGTAGTACGCGAGTTTTTTTTGTTTTTTTTTGACAAAATAATTTTTTTAAAACACCTCAACTCCAGAAATTATACTGTAAACGGGGTAAATTTCGGAAAATGCTGATTCACGCAGAGAACGCAGAGGTCGCAGAGATTTTATAGTATTTCTCCGCGAACTCTGCGTTCTCTGCGTGAAATATAAATGTTAGTATTTTCCGAAATTTATGCCGTTCAGAGTATACCGTCCACCGTCAGAAAGCTCGTAGCAAAAACTCCCGCACAGGCGTAGCCGCACGATAACATGCTATAATTTTTTCATCCAAATCATCCGCGAGAATATTGTCGGCAGACATTTCCGTGAAATAGTAAAATTGCTTATTATAAATGAGTGGTTCGCTTGCGCCTATTTCTTTGAACTCCTTCGGAATGACTTTATTTTTTTCGCCGTGTAGTTCGCCATATACTTTTTTAAAATCCTTGTTATTCAATGCTTTATGTAAGCCTGTGGCATCTTTGGCGATTTCTTCGCGGATGCGGTGGAGTAGGCTTCTTTCACACATATACACGCCTCCATATACGCGCACGCATTCGTGGCTCAATTCAAAATACAAGCCCGGTGTGCTTTTATCTTTGCGTCCACCGCGTGAAATGATGGCGGAATTATTGGTTTTATAAGGCGTTTTGTCTTTTGCAAATCGGATGTCGCGATTGATACGGAAAATAGCATCCTTCGGTGTGAGGGCAATGGTGGGGTCTATTGCCATTACTTTGTCGATGAGGGCAGCGACAAAATTTGAGAAAGGGTCTTTGACGCTGCTTTTGTATCGTTTGCGGTTTTCATCAAACCAATCTTTGTGATTATTTTCTGATAATTCAGCGAAAAAATTGAGGTAATCTTGTGTGAAATATGCCATTATTAATGGTTAATGATTAATGTATAATGGGGAACGTAAAACGATTTTATAAATCGTTCTGCGACAATGGTACAATTTACAAAATCGGTTTATATTTTCATATTCTAATAAAAATATTTCTTCAATTTAATGAATTGATTTTCAAATAAATAAAAAGAAATCATACTGACGATAATTGAGCAAAACAAAGATACAATTCCAAGCGCAATTACATTAAAAATATTGGACAAATCAATATTTTTCATTTCACATAATTTCATCAAAAAAGTAATGCAAATGGTATGATACAAATACAAACCATAGGTATATACACCCAAGCGACTAATGATATGATTGCGCGGAATATAAATGCGATTGGCAGCAGGAAGGGTAAAGAAAATTAGTGCGGTAAATAATGCCCCAAGTGTAAGCGGCTTGATAAAAAGCTGTGTGGCGTAAGTCATTTGCGGAAAAATGAGGATAAATGCCACCGTAATGGCTGCGATAAGGTATTTGACCCGCATCGGAATACGATTGATACGCTCAATAGTCTCCTCTTTTTTAATCAAACAATAAGCCGGAATAGCACCGTAGGCAAAATAGTCGATATTCGTGAAAATGTCCATATCTACGACCACCAAATGATAACAAATCACCCGCCCGATATAGGCTATAATGACAGCGCCGATTATCAGTGCAGGCAGCCGTTTGACGGGCAAAAAGTACAATAACAAACCCCAAATAATATAAAAATGCTCTTCGATACATAGCGACCACATCACACGCAGGGGCGAGACATTCGGGAATGTTCCCGTACCCATCATCATATAGTTTTCGAGGAAAAGCCAAGACATGAGCCAATTGGGTTCGTAGCCTTTTACGGAATACGCAATACCCACAAAATCAAGCAAATAAGGTGTCAGAAAAGCAAAGAATATCATGGCGTAAAAGAGGGGCCAAATCCGCAGAATACGCCGCATGAAAAATTTTTTGAGGCGAACGGTTCCGGTCATTTCTTTTTCGTACATCAAAATATACGAAATCAAAAAACCACTCAACACAAAGAAAAATACCACACCAATATCACCACTACCATCAAAGAGTCTTAAAACAGGAAAATTCGCCAAAGGAAGGTGGGAAAGAAAAACCAAAAAGAAGGCGAGAAA
>CALHBW010000367.1 GCA_937930625.1 uncultured Saprospiraceae bacterium
ACCCGTCTAAGTTTGCTTGCGAGATACTACTCGTCTGACGAAGGTTTTGTGAAATGTAGTGATTTGTCTCATAAAATATTCGCACTGAATAAAGTGATTCGTCTGACGAGTATCCGCTTTAGGCAAAGTTAGACGGGTAGCCAATAAATCTATTGTTTCACAAATTTTTCAGTCATTACAAAGTCGCCGGAAACCAGTTGTACAAAGTAAAACCCTGACGCCAGATCGCTCACATTCATCTGAACTTGCTGCGTATCATAGCTACCTTGCGTGTGCTGTTGCAATACTTTACCATTGATATCAATGATGAATAATTGAGCATCATCAGCTTCCTCTAAAGTATATACAACCGTCATTTCGTCTTGAACTACATTAGGTTGTAACTGTAGATTATTAACGAGAATGTCGTTTGTCTTTGAAGACCAATCATTATTCGGTTGTACAAATTCGGCAACACCGCCACTGATACAGAAATTATTCGTCTCAGAAGCACCAAATCGACCGCCACCTGAAGCAAGCACAGTACCGTTGGCATCTGTGAGGGTGTAATCTCCACAATTGGAACTTACGCGTGGAATACCATTAAATACACCACCAAGTCCGAGCGTAGCGATATTGATACCTGTCAATACTGTAGAAGTACGACGTGGACACATACCATCACTGCCCGAATCCATAAAGGTCAAATCATAACAACCATCCGGCAAACAAGAAATATCCGGCAATGGAAGGTTAGAATTTGCCAAGCCTGCGCCATATATGTTTCCACCTGAAGAAGCAATCACAGCACCGCCTGCATCTGTAATTTCCCAACTCGTTTGAGTAGGCTCACCATCAAAGTTGATGTCCAAGTCAACACCTGCACATACGGGAGCATCAAAGCAGAAATTGGTCGTTTCGCCATTGCCAAAATCACCGCCCGAAGCGAGTACATTGCCGTCAGCATCCATTAACGAGTAAGAGCCATTACCAAATCCACAACAGATACCATCGCCGTAGCTATCATTGATAACAAAGTCGTAACAACCATTAAATATACATTCATCTGCGGTAACGGTTGTATTAGCATTATTATAATTACCGCCTGAAGCTACAGTAGTACCATTGGCATCTAAGATAGACCACGTCGTTTCGTTTGGAAAATCATCGAGATTAATCGTGAGTGTGATACCATTACATGGTGGACACACGGCACAATTTGCTCCGCCACAATCAATCCCTATTTCATCACCGTTTTGAATACCGTCAGAACAAGTAGGGCATGGCGCACAATTACCGCCACAATCAATGCCTGTTTCTCCATTATTTTGCACACCATCCACACAGGCAGCATCTTGCAATTTCAATAAAAATAAACCCTCGCCAATACCACTGACAGCTATCACTCCGCTTGCAAAATACGGATAATTACTCCACGTTCCATTAAAACTTGCTCCATCGCTTGATGGGTAAGTATCAAAATAAGCAAACTCCGAAAGATTACCCGATGCGATATTGCTAATATCTGCGATGCGTAGTCCTGATTGGTAATTTGACATATAAGCCAAATTGCCTTTGACATACAAATTGTGGTCGATAGATGCGACAGTAGCTTGGTAGAAGCCCAAGAAAGTAGGATTATCAAGGTCGCGCAAATCCCAAATGTAAGTACGCGTATTATGTCCATTACCCGATTCGTCCAACTCGTCATTCATCAAGAAATATTCGTGGTCTTCAGTCAGCCAGCCTTGATGCGTATAACGCGAACCGCTATACGGTGTACGCGAAATTTGCGTCATGTCCGTCTTATCGGTTACATCTACTATCGTGAGTGTATTTTCATTTGAATTAAAACAAATCTCCGTGCCTTGATACTGTGCGTCAGGTCCAATGTAGTTGACACATTGAGCATCGTGCGTGTAGCCGTCACTGCTAAAACATCCTGCAAATGTCGGGTTGGTCGGGTTGTTAATATCTATGGTGTACAAACCACCGCTACATTGCCCTGCTCCTACTGCATAGGCGTAGCCCGAACCTTCATTAATTACAATATTATGTGAACTCCCTAAAGTAAAACCTGAACCCGAACCATTAAAAAAGGCGGTATTTGACCAGTTTTGTGCGCTAGTCACTCCGTCGAGTTGTGTCAGGTCAAATATTTGCATTCCATGACTTCCTGCCTCACTGACAATAAAAGCGTGGTTGTTATAAGTCTTAATATCGCGCCAAGAACTGTTGCTTGTTTGCGTTGGCAATTTTCCAAGATATACCGGATTCACCGCATTATCAATGTTGAAAAAAGCTGTACCGTCATTAAGACCAAGCAAAACATATTCGCTACCTGTATTGGGACTAGTCCAACCCCAAATATCATTTGCTCCCGAAGAACTCATGACAGAAAGAGGCGTAAACGACATTAAATCAATGCCATCGCAAGGATATCCTGATGCAGAACCTCCCGAACAAGGAACTTGCGCTTGTGCCGTGTAGCTAATCAACGACAAAAATAATAGACAGCAAATGTTTTTTAATTTATTCATTTGTTATAGGCGAATTTGTACTATTTTGCTTTTTCTATTTTATTACGAAATAAAATTATTTTAAATAAAATTATATTTATTTAGTAGAAAACAGTTCTTTACAGCAAAATAGAATTAAAAAAATAGGTCGTGTGTGAAAGTTTAGGGAAGTAGTTTCACAGAAAAAGAACACAAATTTAAGTTATTTTTCAGGGAAAAAACATATTTAAATTTAGATACAATTAAAATATAATTTGGAGAAGCAGGATTTTAGAGAGATTCTTTATGGGAAAAGGGTGTTTATTTTATTAATATTAAGGGGTTTAAGAATTAGTCAGAATAAATATACTAAAGCTATGATATTAGATTTTGTCTTGGTACTTCCCGCTTTGTTTTTATACTTTTTGCGGAAAATATTATACTTTCCGTCGAATTACATCTCTAAATGCAGCTTCCAAATCGTCAAATTTAAATTCAAATCCGGCGTCTGTCATTCGTTCGGGAATGACGCGGCTGCCATGTAGTACGGTATCTGCCATTTCGCCCATTGCCATACGCATCACAAAGGCGGGAGTTGGTACGAGCAAGGCTTTTTTATCCAATGCTTTTGCCAGTATTTTCACAAAATCTTTATTGCTGACAGGATTGGGGGCGGTGGCATTATACGCGCCGTGCAAAGTATCATCTTCAATAGCTTTGACAAACATTCGCGCCACATCGTCAATATGAATCCACGGGTAGTACTGTGACCCGTCACCGAACCAAGTACCCGCATTCGCTTTAAAACTCAATAAGATTTTAGGTAAAGCACCATCCAACACAGACAGCACAATTCCAATCCGCATACGCACTGCACGAATACCCAAAGCCACGACATCTTCAACGGCTTGCTCCCACAATTCACAACTTTCCACCAAAAAACCGCTATCGCCCGCAGGAGATGCTTCTGTAACAATTAGCTCACCGGTATTGCCATAATAACCAACAGCAGACGCGCTGATAAACGATTGGACAGATGCACCCGAAGCCTGAATTTGGCGAGCCAATAATTGGATGCTTTTCACACGACTGTCAAGGATACGCTGTTTTTGGCTCGGCGACCAACGCTTGCCTACAATACTCGCACCTGCGAGATGTACGATATGGTCGGTTTGCTGCAAGGCTTTCGCATCCACAAAACCCTCATCAATATCCCAGCGATATGCCGGAAATTCTGCTTGCAAATTTTCTTTGCGACTCAAATGATTAACTTGATGTCCCTTATCACGCAGCATACGACTCAGATGCATTCCGACCAAGCCCGTACCACCTGTTATTAGTATTTTCATAAATTGAGTTGCGAGTTGACGGGGTGAGAGTTACGAATTACCTTGATAACTCGAAACCTGCAACCCGTAACCCGGATGATCATTGAACTGATTGAAAGGAAAATGTTTTTATTAGTATATTGTTCACAATTGAATCCAAGTTATTATTTACTCGTTACTTATTGGAATTGACCATTTGCTAATTCGTGATGTAGAGAAAATTCATGAATTTTCTCTACATCACGTAAAAACGCGAATTCCCCGAAGAAAATAACCATAAATTTATCGTTAAACATGTTCTAAATGGTCAATTCCGTTTTTTATTTAAACTTAAACTTGTACTTCTTCTATGATAACAATTAGAAAAGCTGAAAAAAAAGACTTAGCCGCTGTACACGCACTCGTCACCGAACTCGCGGTTTACGAAAATGAACCCGAAGCGGTAACTGCCACGCTTGCGGATTATGAAAGAGATTTTGAAGCCGGATTTTTTGAATCACTTGTCGCTGAAACAGCAGGCAAGGTCGTCGGAATCGCCTTGTATTATACGGCTTACTCGACTTGGAAGGGGCGGATGTTGTATTTGGAAGATTTTGTGGTGACACAAAGTCATCGCAGACAAGGTATCGGCGAATTGATATTTGAAAAAGTCATTGAAGAGGCGTGTCGCATTGGTGCCAATCGCATGAAATGGCAGGTATTGGATTGGAATGAACCGGCAATTAAGTTTTACGAAAAATATAATGCGGAATTTGATAAGGGGTGGTTGAATGTGAATTTGGCTAAAGGACAATTGGAAGGGAAAGAATGACAAGTTCATCCAAATAATAAAAATAGTTGACACCTTTTTGAAATGTAAAATGTAAAATGTAAAATAATAAATGTAAAAGTGCTTGTAGTACGTGTACAATACATTTTCGTTTTTTTTATTAAAAAAAATCAATAAAATAGAAACGTCTCGCGTTCTACAACGTTTACATTTTACATGAATTTACTTGAGATGTAAAAGTGAAAAATAAATTCAGTATGACGGTTGCTTTTTGATTTTTCACCTCATGTATAGTAGTATGGTAGATTTTACATTTTCTTATTTAACTGATTATCAACGAATTGTTTTTTTTATGAGAAAACCCTTATGCAACTCTTTTTTTGACCGTCACAGAATTATAAAAACAAAAAATGTTTTTCTGCGTTTAACAATGTCTTCGCCAAATTGAGAATTGAGAATGTACAATTGATAACTAATTTTATTTTATAATTTGTAATTATTTAATTTTAAGTTTTTTATGAAATAAAAAATAAATTAATTATCAACTCTCAATTATCAATTTTCAATTTGGCGAACATATTG
>CALHBW010000368.1 GCA_937930625.1 uncultured Saprospiraceae bacterium
CCGTTTAAGTTTGCTTGCGGGATAGTACTCGTCTGACGAAGGTTTTTGTGAAATGTAGTGATTTATCTCATAAAATATTCGCATTGAATAAAGGGATTCGTCTGACGAGTATTCGCTTTAGGCAAAGTTAAATGGCTAGCCGCAAAACAAACACAAAATTTCTCCATACTTTTTACATAAAAAGGAATTTTGTGTTTGCTACCATTCGAAAATCACTTTTCAATATCAATAAAATTAACCGATAGAGACAATCTCAATGTTCTGTCTAAAGGATTACGCTGCTTACTAAGTGTTGCCAAATATGAAATATCAACTGACACATATTGCTTATAATTAAAACCCGCACCAACTGTGAAGAACTTACGATTACCTTTCAGCTTATGCTCATTGAAATGCCCAAGCCGTAGCCTAGCATATTTATAGTGAATCTCAGTGCCGAATGAATAGGTATTTTCCCGCATTTCCTCCCTGAAGCCGCCCGGTGCATCACCAAAAGAGCCTAGTGCCGCTGCCATCACAGAGCGTTCTTTATAATCAGGAATAAAAGGGTCGCCACCACCTGCGTTTTCCGGGCTAAATGGGTTGCCGCCCGGCGGTGTAGGCACAAGCAAGCGATTGATATCCAATGCTGTATGAATCCAAAAATCTTCTCCAAGTGTAAATCGGAAACCACCGCCAATACCGAGATTAGTCGGAATAAAATCACCGATACTGCCTTCCGTGTATTTTATTTTTGACCCTAGATTAGTGATGGCACCACCGAGCGTAAAGTCCACAAAATCAGCTATCGGTGCTTTGTAGGTAAACGAAATATCGCCCGCCACCGACTTGCCGGGAACGATAACCTGATTCTGAATTACTTGACCATCAGCGAGTTTTGAATAAATATATTTCAGGGTAAGCCCGGCAGCAAATCGCTCGCCCAACTGCCGATTGTATGAAAGCGCAAAATCCATTTCAAAAGGCTTATCGACACCAAGTGGCTGTCCGTATGGGTCTGTAAACAAAATTTCGCCCATCGAAAAACGACGAAAAGACAGCCCGACAGTTTGTAATTCGTCGATAGCTACATAGCCAGAGAAGGTTGTCAGCCCTACATTACTTATTCCCAAAGCTCTCAGCCAGGGCGTATAAGTGCCTGAAAAACCAAACCGCCTATCAACAAATGCCAATTGAGAGCTATTAGAAAAAATAGAATTGGCATCGGGTGAAATCGTGAGTCTATTATCGCCCATTCCGCCACTACGAGCATCATTGACAATCCGCAGATAAGGTGCAGAAGTGACAATGGTATTGACACAAGGTTCCAGTGTTGTATAATTTAAGCCATTGTCGTCACAAAGATTAAATTGAGCAGATAAATGACCCGAAAATAAAAACAAAGAAGCAATAAGAAAGGTGCTTAGTTTGATTGTGTTTTTCATAACATTAAATTTAAAGTGTGATTTATATTTGTATATGTCGAATTTTGGAGGATAGTCAGTCGAAATAATTTTCAGAAAAACCTACTTCGACGATAACGTTTTCCATGATTAATGCGTTTGGAATAATGATTAACGGTTAATCATTAACGGTTAATAAATTTTCTTAATTATTATTCAAAACGATTGTACAGCGATTTTTATTTTAAAAAATGTTAAAAAAATTAACATCTATAAAACGCTTGTTGCGGCAAGAAATTTGCAACAAAATTTGCCTGACTATGCAAATCAAAAATCATAAAATCAAAAACCACCTAATTCATTTATAACTTCCTTATCTTTGCACTCAATTCAAATTTTTATGAAAAAAATAACCTTTTTATTATTCGTTATAATCGGCTTAAGTTCTTGTGGAAAAGCAGTTTACAAGCGCAATTGTTGTGCTGAACCCGGCGGTGTGTCCGTATTTTTTGGCGGCTACCTTACCGTACCCAATGCCTTCACGCCCAATGGCGACGGTGTAAATGACAAACTCGAACCTATCACCTATGGAGTAAGTCAATACACACTTACCGTCAGACTTGAAGACGAAACCATCTTCACAGGAAACAGCGAAGGTTGGGACGGCAGAGTAGATGGAAAAATAGAGGAAGGAATTTACGGTTACATCATTGATATTCAGACAGAAAAGGGTGACACCGAGCAATTACGAGGACAAATCTGCTCTATACCCGACCCCGCAGATGCTTGTCTCAAAGAGTCCGAAAAATGCGCCTTTGAAAATCAATTTATCCCCGACCCCAATCCCGAATTCATTGGCGAATACGACCCGGAAACTGTTCCAAGTCCCGTTTTTTGTGACGAATGACCGACGAGTTAATGGGGTGACGAGTTGTTGAGTTGTCGAATTATAGCGTTGACGTACTCACAACAACTCATCACCCCGTCAACTCGACAACTCGTCAACTCATCACCCCGTCAACTCATCAACTCGTGAACTACCTTACTGTCGAAAATATCAGCAAATCATTTGGCGAAAATATCCTTTTCGAGAATATCTCTTTTCATGTCGAAAGGGGGCAAAAAGTCGCGTTTGTAGCACGTAATGGGACAGGTAAATCAACTTTGCTGAAAATCATTACGGGAGAAGAAAGCGCGGAAGGCGAACACGCTAAAATGCTGTTGTACAAAGGAATACGACTGGCATATCTGGAGCAAGCCCCCAAATTTGATAGTCGCCAAACCGTACTCGAAGCTGTTTTTGATACAGATAATGAAATGCTCAATGCCATTCGTAATTACGAAATGTGCCTATTGCGCCCCGACGACCAAGAAGCCCTGCAAAAAGCCCTCGCCAAGATGGACGAACTCGAAGCATGGGACTTTGAGGTACACATCAAACAGATACTTTCCAAATTGAATATCACGGATTTAGAACAGTCTGTAACGGTACTTTCGGGTGGACAGCAAAAGCGTGTCGCACTCGCGAAAGCATTGATAGACGAGCCGGACTTTTTGATATTAGATGAGCCGACCAACCACTTGGATTTGGAGATGATTGAGTGGTTGGAAAATTATTTGACGAAATCAAAATTGACCTTATTGATGGTGACACACGACCGCTATTTTTTGGAGCGTGTGTGTGATACGATTTTGGAATTGGATGAAGGAGAAATTTATCGTTATCGCGGAAATTATTCGCATTTTCTCATAAAAAAACAAGAACGACAGGAGCATAAAGTACGCGAAGTCACACGGGCGCGCAGCCTCATGCGCGGCGAGTTGAATTGGATGAGAAAGCAGCCCAAAGCACGTGGCACAAAAGCAAAAGCGCGGATTGATGCCTTCTATGAATTGGAGTCGAGAGCGGAGCAGAATATCAAGGAGGAAAGTGTCAAAATGGATATTAAAACCACGCGAATGGGCAGCAAAATCCTTGAATTGCACAATGTCTCGAAGGGCTACGGGGATTTGAAATTGATTGAGAAATTTGACTACAAATTTAAGAAAAAAGACCGTGTAGGCATCATCGGAAAAAATGGTACGGGCAAGTCCACCCTACTCAATCTGATGTTGCAATTTGATAAGCCTGATACCGGAAAAATCGTGAAGGGTGAGACGGTGCAATTTGGCTATTATTCGCAAGACGGTATTCAGCTTTCAGAGCAAAAAAAGGTCATAGAAGTGGTGCGAGATATTGCGGAGTACATTCCGATTGAGGGCAAAGGGCGCAATATTACGGCATCGGTATTGTTGGAGCATTTTCTATTTCCAAAAGAACAACATTATGCTTTTGTACACAAATTGAGTGGTGGCGAACGCCGCCGTCTGTACCTGCTTACGATATTGATGCAAAATCCGAATTTTCTGATTCTGGATGAGCCGACGAATGATTTGGATATATTGACACTCAATGTATTGGAGGAATTTCTGATGGAATTTAAAGGCTGTTTGGTTATCGTATCGCACGACAGGTATTTTATGGATAAATTGGTGGAACATACCTTCGCATTTGAGGGCGATGGCGTGATTCGTGATTTTCCGGGCAACTATACGCAGTATCGTGACAAGCAGGAAGCCGAAGCTGCCGCCGCACGCGAAGCCATCGAAAATGCACCTAAAAAAGAAGTAGCAACCGCCCCGAAAAAAGACCATCAAATCTCTCGCGAACAGCGCAAAGCCGTTAATCGTGTCGAAAATCAAATCAAAAAACTCGAAGCCAAAAAAACCGAACTTTCCGACAAATTTTCCGACCCAAATCTTAATCCCGATGACATCCCAACCTTAGCGCGTGAGTTGGAAGGCATCAAACAACAAATTGAAGAGAAAGAAATGGAATGGATGGAATTGGTAGAGGAAATGTAGGTTTTTTAGTTCATAGTTCATGGTGCATAGTTGATAGTTCATAGTTTTTTTCATACAAACATTTTATTTTTAACTAATATTTTGTTATTTCAAAATAAAAGACTTATGTTTGTAGAAGTGACAAGTTGTCAAATTGAATCTCAGGAATTTCACATCTAAATTACAATTATTTTTTTTCCCGTTTCATGAACCATTATGCCCCCAATTTTGTCTTTGTATTTAAAAAGTACAAATACTAAAAGCTATAAACTTATATGTCATAGGTAAGGGGTGCAGATACCGTGAATCTGTGCCTCTTTTTTTTGTTGAATGATTTTATTGTTGCATTGTTCGATTGTTGCATTGTTCCTTTAGTTTTTCGCACAGCGAAAAACCGCAAATTAGCCATGTAACAATTTAACAATGTAACCATGAATCACTCCTTCAACTTCTCTTTGAATTGCTTACGAAATTTCTGGACTTTCGGATTGATAACATAGGCACAATAGCCTTGTCCCGGATTGGTATTATAATAATCTTGGTGATACTTTTCGGCGGGATAGAAGGTATCAATCGGCGTGATTTCGGTCACGATAGCGTCTGCCCAATCGCCGGAAGCATCGGCAGCAGCTTTGGAGCGTTCGGCAATCTCGCGCTGCGTGTCGTCGTGGTAAAAAATAGCAGAACGGTACTGCGTACCTTTATCGTTGCCTTGTCGATTGAGTGTCGTAGGGTCGTGCGTGTACCAGAAGACTTCGAGGATGTCCTCAAAGGAAATGACGCTTGGGTCGTAGGTCAATTGGCAGACTTCGGCATGTCCTGTCGTGCCTGTACAGATTTGCTGATAGGTCGGATATTTGACCTCTCCGCCCATGTAGCCCGATACTACTGATTCCACGCCTTCCAATCGCTGAAAGACCGCCTCTACACACCAAAAACAGCCCGCACCGAGCGTAGCGATTTCTTTTTTATTTGTGTCCATGTGTTTCGTTATTCGTTGACTCGTTATTCGTGTATTCGTTAACTTGTTATTCGTTAATTCGTTTTAGCAACAACTTTATTGGCGGAAGGTTTGGCATTATGTACCTTTTTGTGGGTGAAATCTATCGCTCCCAAATTTCGGATTGTAGTTGTCGGAAGAATGTTATTTCAAAATGCTTCGGTTATTTGATACCATCTTCACTTTAAGTTGGCGTTATTAGTGATTAGTTAATTAGTTATTAGTTAACATGTTATGAGAGTTTGTTCATGAAAAAGGTCATTGTTTTTTTGAGACATCTCAAAGTCTAAAAGTTGTTTTTAAGCAAGTATTATATATTTAAAAAAATGTAATTAATTTTTTAGGTTCAGAAAATAAACCTTTTTATGGAGACCTTTTTCACCATGGAAAGTTCATAACTAACTAATAACCAATCACTAATCAACTAATTACTAACCCCAATTTAAGCAGGATTCGTCTGACCACTCCTCCCCTCTCTGATTTTTTGGTACTACATATTCAACTTGGGTACACAACAAAAAACCGCCATTCCATTGAAGAAATGACGGTTATATATTTTTCATTTTTGCGAAGCAAAAACAATCAAAAATTGCTCAATCAAAAATTACTCATTACTTCCTTTATTCGCCTCTCTTCCCATTGCTTCAATATAATAACGAAGGTCTGTATAAGCCTCCATATACTGTTCTATTTCTTCTTTCGCAAGGCGTTTACCATCCAAATACGGTACAATGATAGCCTCTTCAAATCCCTCTTGTACTAATTGTAAGCGCAAGCGTTCTGCTTGTGAGAAACGTTTTTTCAAACCCGTTGTATAGAGCAAGTAAGGCGATGACGCGTAGTTTTCAATCGTCGTATTTCGATGTTTGAGCAAAGCAGCATCTTCGAAGCGTTGGCGGGTGCGTTTGACTTGTACCTTATACGACAAACCCTTAATCACACCACGATATACATCCATATCCCCTGATTTGAAGGCAGGATTAATCGTCGGACTTGCTTCCTCTACGCGAATCGGTGTATTTTCTGTATTGAATACCCGAATCGTGACACGTCGATTGAGTGTCTTTCCTTGCGGATTGACCGTGCCGTTGGGCATCTTATTGAGGGCTTGCGGGTAGTTGCTACCACAACCTTTCACAACCACTTGATTGGGCGAAACACCTCTATCCATCAGATATTTAGCGACAACCTGACCGCGTTTGGCTGTAAAATATAAGTTGTTGGCAGCCAAGCCGCTATCATCTGTATGTGCTGTCAATTCGACTTCCAATTGCGGGTACTTTACCATGATTTCCGACAACTGGTTTAAGTCCAAAATTGCTGATGTCGAAAATTGTTGTTCATTACTTTTATAGTAAACAGGACTAAATTGATAGGTACGAATATCCTCCTTCGCTGTGATGCGTTTCGTCGGGTCTTCAATGGCAATCGTTCCTTCCTCCGGTTCTTCCGGTTTTGCGAGGGCTGCTACCTCATAGAATGACTGTCCGTTAGCTGCGACAGATTGTTCGTTTTGATATTCATTAAAATATGCCACATAAATATCCTGACCGCCCATACCGCCTTCTCTATTTGAGGAGAAATGTCCTTTCAAACCTGTTTTATCAAGGCGGAAATACAAGTCATCTCCCGGCGAGTTGATGGGCATTCCCACGTTGGTGGGTCTATTCCATGTCAATGTAGAATCCACAAAATCCGATACAAAAATATCGTAACCACCAATACCATTCATGTTATTGGAACTGAAATATAAGGTGTGTCCGTCTTTGGCAAGGAAAGGTGTATCTTCGTCGTATTTCGAGTTGACTTCGCTACCCAAATTCACAGGGGGCGACCACATACCTGTCTCATTATCGCGCATTGAGTAGTAAAGGTCTTTTCCACCGTATCCGCCTTTTCGCGTGCTGGAGAAAAACAATACATTATTTTTGTACAAAAACCCATTACCTTCCCATTCAGGTGTCGTAACAGGGCGCGGGAGCTTGGTATAGGGCAGTGCTTCGTCATTTTCCGAAAATTCACCTGCATAAAGATTCCCCTTATCCATAGTATAGCTGCGATACAAAATAGCTACATCACCATGCTCCGAAAACGAAGTCAAAATATCATTCTGTCGGCTGTTGTAACGAATCCCAAGTGATGCAGGGATACTCCACTCTCCTTTCGCGGTATGCGCCACAAAAATATCAGTACGGGGTTTGCCCGAAAGCGTATCATACTTGCCTTGCGTATCGCGAAGTCCGCCTTTATTGGTGCGGCGTTTGGCGGTAAAATAAATCGAATTGGGCGTACGCGGACTTACGATAGGCGCAAATTCATCTTCTTTGGTACAAATATCAGCGATTTGCTCGACGAAGGCGAGTTGTTCTTTGTACTTCATTTTTGTTCCGAGTACACAGCGTTTGATATCTGCTTTGACCTCCGGACTCAATGCTTCGTCTTTATTTTTTTCCTTAACCAGTCCCAAATATTGCTTATAATACCGCGAAGCATCTTCAAATTTTTGTTGAAAATGCAATGCTTTTCCTAAGTAATAAAACGATTCCGGATTGGGTTTTCTGTCCTCAATTGCGATACGAAGGTGTTGCTCTGCTTTTGCAGGTTGATTGGCGTGGACGTAACATACGCCGAGCATATGTTTCAATTCATTGTCCTTCTCCATATATGGCGAAGCCTTCAGCAACAAAGGCAGCGCATCATTATATTTTTCATAGAAAAAATACATCTCGCCGCGCAGTTTGGCTTCTTTCGGACCTATTTGACCAAAAGCCAGCGCAGCACTCAATGTAAGGAGTAAGGTTAGGATAATTTGTTGCCGTTTCATGCGAATGGATTGACAGACGTAACACAGACATTCCTGTCTGTACTGACTACAGACAGGAATGTCTGTGTTACGTTCCTGTTATGATTTTCGTAATAATACGATTTTTTTTATAAATAATATTTTTTCACCTCAAAATATCGTACCAAGATAAGGCAGTTTTTTGACAGGACATTATTTTTGATGTTAAATTTGGCATAAAACTTACATTGGAGGATTTTTGATTGAGGGATTTTTGATTTTTGATTGAGGATTTTTGATTGAGGGAAATTTTATTTCATAAAATTAAAAATGCAACCAATCATCAATCAAAAATCAAAAATCATCAAATGGCTCTATTCACGTCAAATGCTTCAAGATAATCCGCTACTCTACGAAGGAATGAACCGCCCAAAAAGCCATCTACCACGCGGTGGTCGTAAGATAAAGAGAGAAACATCATTTGGCGTACTGCAATTACATCGCCGTATTCTGTCTCAATGACGGCGGGTTTTTTGCGTATTGCTCCGGTTGCCATGATAGCCACTTGCGGCTGATTGATGATGGGTGTACCCATGACATTTCCGAATGTACCGACATTAGTAAGCGTGAATGTACCGCCTTGTATTTCGTCGGGTTTGAGCTTGTTGGTACGAGCGCGGGTGGCGAAGTCGTTGACCGATTTGGTGATGCCCAGCAGACTCAAATGGTCGGCATTTTTGATGACAGGCACTATCAGATTTCCACTCGGCAATGCAGCCGCCATACCGATATTGATGTTCTTTTTTCGGAGAATTTTATCGCCGTCAACGGAGACATTTACCATCGGAAAATCGGTAATCGCTTTCGCTACTGCCTCCACGAAAATGGGTGTGAAAGTGATTTTTTGTCCATATTTCTCTTGGAATTGTTTTTTGATTTTGTTGCGCCAGTTGACCAAATTGGTCACGTCTGCCTCCACGAATGAGGTGACGTGCGGAGAGGTGTGTTTGGAGCGTACCATATGTTCCGAGATGAGTTTTCTCATGCGATCCATCTGGATAATTTCAACGTCGCCACTGACACTCGGCGAAGCAGCTACAGGCGCAGCCGAAACGCTTGGCATCGTAGGCACAGCCACAGCTTGGGGGATTGTCGTAGCAAAAGCTGTAGGTGCGGCAGTGCGTGTATTGATGTAACTAAGTATGTCTTTTTTCGTGACTCGTCCATCGCGTCCGGTACCGGGGATAGTTTCGAGTTCGGACATGGTAATGCCTTCTTTTTGCGCGATATTTTTGACCAATGGCGAGTAAAAACGACTTGCGGTAATGACCGCCGCAGTTGCCATAGGCGCGTGGTGCCGACCATTGGTTTGCTGCACAGCAGGTTGTGGTACAGGAACAACTACGGGAGCTTCGTGTACGACCTCTGCCACCGCAGGTGTAGGCGCAGCTTGAGCAACTTCGCCTTCCGTAGTGATTACCGCAATCACCTCGCCAACTGCCACCACATCACCTTCCTGATATTTGATTTCTGCCAATACGCCATCGGCAGGTGAAGGCACTTCGGTATCAACTTTGTCCGTAGCGATTTCGAGTACGGTTTCGTCCATTTCAATCGTATCGCCTACGG
>CALHBW010000369.1 GCA_937930625.1 uncultured Saprospiraceae bacterium
TACCTCAAATAACGGGAATAAATGATATTCTTTATGACCCTGCCATTGATTTTTCCAATGATGAATTATTTGAGTTCAATAACTTACTCATTAGTACCAATAGCGAGGTACATGCTATCAATAGTAAAGTATTTAGCATTACTTATACAAATCCTATCTATACGAATTATATTTTAGTGACAGATGGAGTGGTCTCCACTATGGGAGTGTTTGATGCATTTCCGGGACCTATCTTTGCGGGAAATTTCAATAATGTAGGGATTTTAGAAGCCTCAATTTCTCTATATAGATGTGGTCAGGTTTCGTATGAGGTGGATAAAGTGTTCAGTCTAAACAGGTTTATTCTTCTCCCTGTAGAACTCGCCGAGTTCACCGTAAAATCCGACGACAACAAAACCGCTCAACTCGCATGGACAAGTCTTACTGAAAACAACAGCCTTCATTACGAAGTCGAAAGAAAAACGGACAATGAAGACTTCACGCGCGTAGGCACAGTCACAGCCGCAGGCGAATCATTGGAAGAAATCAATTATACTTACCAAGATGATATTTCAAAAATCAGTGGGAATTACGTCTATTACCGCCTCAAAATGGTGGATAAAGATGGTAGTTATGAATATTCGGATGTAGAGTCTCTGAAATTGGAGACGCGAGATTCGGGTATTTCCATTGCGCCAAATCCGGCGGTAAATTCTGTTGAATTAAGTATGAAAATGCAAACAGATGGTGATGTAAACGTTCACATTTACGATATGCAAGGACGACAATTATGCGATTATCAATGGACGTATAATGACAATTCAATCGTAAGAGAACGTATTGATGTGAGCCAATTGGAAGCGGGACTATACCTCGTAGAAGTCGTATCTCCACATGAACGAAAGACCATGAAGTTAGATGTTGTGAGGTGATTTGGTCTATAGTTATTAGTCGGTAGTCCGTAGAAAAGAAAATGTCAGACATTATTGAAATGTCTGACATTTTTATTTGATATAATGATGCGTTAAAAAGAAATTTTGCGAAGCAAAATAAAAACCTAATTAACTAACAATCAATCACTATTTTGCTGCCGCAAAACGCTTACTTACCTCATCCCAGTTGATAACGTTGAAAAACGCACCTACATAATCAGGACGACGATTTTGGTAATTGAGATAGTAAGCGTGTTCCCATACGTCGAGTCCGAGTATTGGCGTACCTTTTTCCTCGGCAATATCCATCAAAGGATTGTCTTGGTTGGGCGTAGAAGTAACGGCGAGTGAGCCGTCTGCTTTCACAATCAACCATGCCCAACCCGAGCCAAATCGCGTTTTGGCAGCCGCGCTAAAAGCGTCTTTGAAGCCATCAAAAGAACCAAACGCCTTATTGATAGCATCGCCCAAATCGCCGGAAGGAGTACCGCCGCCATTAGGAGACATGACACTCCAAAAGAGGCTGTGATTGTAAAATCCGCCGCCGTTGTTGCGTACACCGCCAGAGTGTTTTGACACACCCGCGAGGATGTCTTCGATAGATTTTCCTGCCAAATCACTGCCTTCGATGGCTGCATTGAGCTTGTTGGTATATCCGTTGTGATGCTTGCCATGATGGATTTGCATGGTTTTTTCATCTATATGAGGTTCCAATGCATTGTGTGCATACGGCAAATCGGGAAGTTTAAAAGCCATAGTATCGTCTATTTTATTGCGTAACACAGACATTCTTGTCTGTATTAAGGTAAGCACAGACAAGAATGCCTGTGTTACGTTTGTTATTTAAAATGAATCTAAACTAATAATGTAACAAACGTAAAGGTAAGAAGTTTTGAATTTTTTGAGTTTAAAATCAATTCAAATTTTATTTATTAATTTCAAATGCAAACATTTACTCATTTATTCATTTCATCATCTACTCATTTATTTTGCCCCTAAAAAATGGAAACCCGGCTGAAAATACATTCAGCCAGGTTCCGCCCCTCTAAAAAATATATGTTGTTAAAATCCCTAAAGCCACTGTTGTAAATTCCAAGTATCAAGTACCAAAACTCAAAACCTTAGAATTTGGAATTTGTTATTTGGAATTTGTTATTTCTTATTTCCCAAAAATGTCACCTGTCCTGTACCATCTACTTTGAATGACCATGCTTCTTTGTTGTTAGTGCCGCGTTTTTCAAAGGTAATTATCCATGTATCGCCACCAATTTGTTTTGCCTTGATATTGTGATTTGGCTCGTTAATATCAGGTACGAGTGTATATTCAATATCATCGTCAATATCAGAAAGTATTTTGGCGACTTTGCTCATATTGACGGGGCTGCGGGGAAATATAGTGAATGAATTTTCTTCTTTGTTGTAGTTATTGATTTCGAGGTCGTACTTTTTGAGTACGGCGTTTACTTTTTCATTTGAGGTCGTGGTTGCGCCGGTGTCCAGTTTTGCTGTCCATGTCGTGTTGGCAGTACAATCCACTTTGATGTGTCCTATATAATAAGGTTTAGGGCTTGTATGAATGCCAAATTCTACAACCTTCTTTGCATGTGGATTATCTGATTGGTGTATAGACATCAAGGCATTGAACAGGCTCTTCTGCGTTTCTTCAGGAATATATACGCTTATGTCGTATAGATTACGACCATCTGCCATGTGACCTAGTGCCAAACGTGCAGCATCTTCCCGATATTTGTGGACGGAGTGACTCGTGATATGCGTGGCAGTAGCCAGATGCAATTCCAAATCTTGCGCCTCAATGTCATTGATTGAGAGAAAAACTATGGAGAGAGTAATAGCAAGTAGAACGATATGTCTTGAATACATAGTGTGCATGAATCTGTAGATTTCGTAGCGTACACTTTTGACTTTTGTAAGCCTTTTTAGTTTGCCGAGTTTGTTATTGATTTAATTGAATTTTGATTGTGTTGCCTCACGTCTTAGGGTTATACGAGTGATTGCCGAAAATGTTGCATACAGAAAATGATTTTTTTTTAGGCACATACAAGCAATTTGCTCCTGTATAAAGTGTTGTTTATGAGTGATTTAAAGGTGAGTAAAACTGATTTCAACAAAGGTATTAGACAAGAAAAATATACATAAGACTAACTAAAAAGAGATATAATTGCTTGACAAATGTTAAAATTTGTGCTTCTGTTAAGGTTTTTGACGGAACTTCAATAGACTTTTATTCTGGAATCAAAATTTGAAATTTGTATTCCTAATTTATTTTGTTTCTCTTATCTTCGCAGCATGAAATTTGAATTTAAATCAGACTTGATAGAGACACGCAACATCAACAAACGTTGGATAGGAATAGGTTTGGCGGCAACAGGTTTGTTGGGCTTGGGAATATTT
>CALHBW010000370.1 GCA_937930625.1 uncultured Saprospiraceae bacterium
TCATTTTTATCAAGCAATACATCAATTTTGAAAAACCGGAAATAAACCGTAAATTTGAAAACAAATCAGATATTATTTTAGGTAAAGAAATTACTATGACTTTAGAAGAAGCTATTTTAGCACATACCAAACAAGAAGGTAAAGAAGAAGGCAGAGAGGAAGGTATTGAAATCGGTGCACAACAAACCGAGCAAAAATATGAGAAACAGCACAAGGAAATTATTCTTAACTTGAGAGAAAAGGGTATTTCTGATAATGAAATTACGATAATAATGGGAATTTCGCTTGAAGAAATTAATCGTTTATCGGCAATTAATTCAGAAGAAGAGGAAGAATAGCCAAAATATTTTTGATTTTTGATTGAATTTTGCGAAGCAATCAAAAATCAAAAATCCCAAAATCAAAAATCTCATCAACCCACTTCATCCCCTCCACCTTCCGAAACCAAGTCATTTGCCGCTTCGCATAACGACGCGAATTGCGTTTTATCAATCGAATTGCTTCTGCTCGGTCAATTTTCCCCTCAAAAAAATCAAACCACTCTTGATAGCCCACTGTTTGCAATGAAGTCAGATGTCGAAGTGGGTACAAATCCCGCGCTTCCTGTTCCAGTCCTGCTTCAAGCATCAAATCCACGCGCTTATTGATGCGCTCGTATAGGGTTTCACGTTTCCAATCTACACCTATATATATAGGTACAAACGGACGCGGTGTTTTTTCTTTATTATGAAAATTGGAAAACGGTTGCCCCGTAGCCCTGCACACCTCCAATGCCCGAAGCAATCGCTTTGGATTTTGTGTGTCAACTTGTGCGTAATATTCGGGGTCAAGTTTTTTTAATTCATTTTGAAGGGGAATAATGCCTTCATTTTCAAATAATTGACTCAATTCCTCGCGTATGTGTGCGGGTACATCGGGGAAATCATCTAAGCCCTCACATACCGCCCGAATAAAAAAGCCCGACCCGCCGACCATCACTACGACATTGTTTTTTTGATATAATTTTTCCAACAAAATAAGTGCCTCGCGCTCGTAATCGCCCACGCTGTACGCATCATGTACGCTAAGATTGCCGATAAAGTGATGCCTTGCCTGTGCGAGTTCTTCCGGTGTGGGTTTGGCTGTGCCGATATTCATCTCGCGATAAAATTGGCGGCTATCTGCCGAGAGAATTTCGGTATTGAAATGCCGGGCAAGGCGGATGCCCAAGCTGGTTTTGCCGCTTGCGGTTGGTCCGCCAATTACGATTAAATATTTTTTGTTATTTTTCAAAATAATTTTCAGTTGAAAAGTACAAAGTAAAGAAAAAATACTTATCTTTGCATCCACATTTAAAAAAGCACAAAGAATTTTACAAAGATTATAGTCATGAGCGATTTAATGAAGTACGTTATAGAGCAGGAAGTAAAGGAAAGCAATTTTCCTAAATTCCGTGCGGGAGATAACGTTACTGTCGGTTATAAAATTATTGAGGGAGCGAAAGAACGTATCCAGAATTTTAAAGGAGATGTGATTCAGATTAAGGGTGAAGGATTGGGTAAGACATTCACAGTTCGCAAAATGTCGAACGGAGTGGGTGTAGAGCGTATCTTTCCTTTTTCAGCTTCTACAATTACCGAAATTAAGGTAAACAAACACGGAAAAGTACGCCGTGCCAAATTGTACTACTTACGTGACCTGATTGGTAAGAAGGCACGTATTAAAGAGAGAAAATTCGTTAAACAGAATTAATATTTACACGTTCATTATAGACGTGTTCTTTCCGAAGACCCTTCCGTAAGGAGGGGTTTTTTTTATGCGTAACACAGACATTCCTGTCTGTCGGTATCGTAACACAGACATTCTTGTCTGTCGGCATAGGTGAAAATGCCTGTATTACGCATAAAAAAACCCGTTCCAAATCTAATGGAACGGGTTTTATTTTTTGTAAGTAACTATGGAATAGTGAAAAAATAACTTTACATTTTACAAATTACAATCAACTGATTATCAGTTACTTTTTTAATTTTAATTTGCATTTTAATTTTAATTCGTTCCTATTCTTTAGCAAGTTACGCAACCGGGTCATCACCTTTCAAAAGGTCGCCCATTGCATCTTCCGCATCTTTTAAGTTATCTGCAACAGCATCTTTTGCATCGCTTAATTTATCCAATACGCCGTCTTTCGCGCCGGATAATGTATCTTTTGCCTCATTCACAAGGTCAGAAAAAGAGCCTTTTGCATCTCCTGCTTTATCGGCAATGGCATCACCTGCGCCTGAGAGTTTATCACCTGCGCCACTGGCTAGGTTGGCTGCACCGTCTTTGACATTACCTGCTTTGTCGGCAATAGCGTCACCCGCATCGCCGAGCTTATCACCTGCTTTGTCAGCTAAGTTTGCTGCGCCGTCTTTGATGTCACTTGCTTTGTCAGCTACGGCATCTTTTGCATCGCCGAGCTTATCACCTGCTTTGTCAGCCAAGTTGCTTGCACCATCTTTGATGTCCCCGGCTTTATCAACTACGGCGTCTTTTGCATCAGCAAGTTTATCACCTGCCTTGTCAGCTAAGTCGGCTGCGCCATCTTTGATGTCTCCGGCTTTAGCAACAGCAGCATCTTTAAGGTCACCTGCTTTATCCATTGCTTTATCAGCCATTTCGGAAGCACTTTCGCGCAAATCTGCCGTTTTTTCCATCGCTACATCTTTCAACTCTGAGGCTTTATCGGCTGCTTTTTCAGCCAAATCACCTGCTTTATCCATTGCTTTTTCCGCCATTTCAGACGCATTTTCGCGCAAATCTGCTGTTTTTTCAAGAGCGACATCTTTCATATCATCAATTTTATCGGCGGCTTTTTCGGCAAAATCAGTAGCGACATCTTTGACATCGCCCAATACTTCTTTAGCCTTGTTTGCATTTTCAGGACTGAAAATGCCTTTGATTGAATTGATTAGTTTGTTTAACATGATTGAATGATTTTAATGTGAATCGAGAACCCTATAAACCCTGTGATTTGAAGAACTCTAAGTGTTTGAATGTGACAAAAATAATAAAATTGATGGATTTTTTGGAGCATATCAACAAAAAATAAAGCATATTCCAACTACACTAAAGTCTCACGTCTCTCTCATCTCACGTCTCACGTCTCACGTCTCTCTCGTCTCACGTCTCTCTCGTCTCACGTCTCATCTCTCACATCTAATAATTATTTTTTAATAAATTTCTGAACAACAGATTGATTACCTGTCTGTATTTTACAGAAATAAATCCCGCTTGACCAATTCGATACATCTAACTGTGTATTCTCCTGAATAATATCTTGATAAACATCCCGCCCCAATACATCGAACATGATGAGATTGGCAGCTTTGTTTTCCGGGTGAATATAGCTGATATTCAATTGGTTACTCGTAGGATTTGGATAGATATTAAAAGCAAAATCAGGTGTGTCGGGTATCACATTCGATACCGTAATCTCACCATTAGAATAGAGTGCCAAACCACCACGCTGATTACCTACGAAGAAGTCACATTCCCCGTCACCATTAATATCATCTATCGCAACGCGTGTACGACGTCCTTGTACGATATGTCCGTACAGACTATCCACCTGTTGAAATGGCGCACCTACGGCGAGGCTGTCTTCAATATGGACATATCTACGGATGTTGCCGGATTCGCTACCTGTGAATAGAACATACTCACCATCAATTTCCTTTACTGCTACATCGCAGTAACCTTCAGGATAACCAAATTCACGGCAGTCGATTCCGCCAAAGAAATTGTCTGCTTCTGTGAAAAGTGCTGTGGTTGTAGTACCTACATTCCGCCAATAATTCAAATTACCATTTTTCTCGCCTATAATGAGGTCAAGCAAGCCGTCGCGGTCAATATCCACAAGAAAAGGTGTGGCATGTTGCCCTATATCAATTTGTCCGCCATCGTCACCATCAAGGGTGTCGAAGTTTTGGAAATTGGCGATACCATCACCATTATCTGTATTTTCATAATAAAATAATTTACCAAATTCTTCACCGAAAACCATATCATCATCACCATCGCCATCCAAATCGCCAAATGTAACATCAATGCCATGAAGATTATGACCTTCCGGCAGATTCGTATAGTTGGTATTGGTCAATTGATATTCCGGCAATTCATTTGTACCAATATTTTCATACAAAAAAATAGAACCATCATAATTGCCGCCTAATTGATAATACCCGTATGTACCGACCACCAAATCCATTAAACCATCGCTATTATGGTCGAAAAGGGTAGGGGATGACCCCGAACCCAAGTCTATCATTCTACCCGCTATAAAGTCATTTTTCAGAAAATTAAAATCCGGCATATTATTTTGCCCTAAATTTTCATACAACCATACATTATCAAAATTCTCGGAAGAATTGAGTCGATTGGGCGAGGAGATAAGGTCTTTTACGCCATCATTATTGGCATCCAAATAAAAATTAGCCGGAAAAATAGTGATGTCAATAGGTTCATTATACGATGGAAACATGGCATCTTGCGAGGTCATCCAGGCAGTGTCGGCAGTACCGCCGTTGAAGCCCACCACAACTTGTGTAAAAGAAATATCGCCCAAAGCAATTTCTTTATCACCGTCGGCATCCAAATCGAATGTAAGCAACGTAGAACCTACATGTACCCCTCCATCAGGCGCAGTTGGCTGACCAATATATGTGTCTCTACCCACACAACTGTCAGGGTCGGGACTAAGTGTAATGGCATTGGTGACGCCGCTTTCGTAGAATCTGCCCCAACAGTCATCCACCAACTCAAAAATCAGAGAATCACAACCAAATCCCATATCTTGCGATTGATTTTCGTAATAACTGACCCAACCGCCATTCACACCAAAAGTAAGAATATCAAGGTCGCCGTCGCCATCAATGTCGTCTATAGCAGGAAAATCTTCTGATGACACATAAATATTGACCAAAAAATTATTCAAGGTCGGAAATTCAAGAAAATCTTCAAAGAGATTGAACTTGATAGAGTCATTATGATATTCGCCTTTATAAACTGTAATGCCCGAAGGAATTTTACTGTAAGCAAACAAATCCATGATACCGTCACAATCAAAATCACGCATCATCGCCCATGAGCGCACAGGCGGAAAATCGCGAATATACTGCGCTCCAAAATGATAATCCGCTTCATTAGCTGCTCCTTTATTGATGAGTGCCATCGGTACATTTCCATCTCTGTCGAAAATAAAAATATCATTGATGCCATCGTTGTTCCAATCAACTTCAGAGAATTGCGGATTATTGAGACCGCCCATAAGTGCCAACCAAAGTTGGTCGCCATTTTCAGTATAAACGGGAATATTTTGTTGTTCAAGGAATTGTCCCATTGTTAAATTTGCTATCAGTAGAAATGAGACAATAGATAAGAGACGAGAGATGATAAACGGTTTTTGACAGTACAGTTTTTTCATTAATATTGTTTTTGTGTAAATGATAAAATAGTTCAAGTTGTATGGTAATTTCATTGTCGTCAGACAAATTTGGCTGTAAATACAGCATATTTTTGTTGGTCAAATCGCCAATTTCCGTAAAGTCCTTCGTCTGCCGACTATCCCACACGCGCAACTTGAATAAAATAGTGTGATTTAGAATTTTATTTTTTTTTATAAAGTGTTGATTATTAATAATTTAATTGAAATTGAAACTTAATCTTATACTTCAACTTAATCTTAAAAACAGACACGACTTCAAAGGGTTGCACTCCCATTCAAATAAGCATTTTTCTGTCACAAATTAGGTTTAAATTGTATTTTTTGCAAAAATGCCACTTTTTTTGATACATTTACAAGTAATGCAATAATGCTGAAATGCGATAATGCTACAATTCAATGAGTGAATGAGCGAATTTTGAATGAGTGAATCATTTACTCATTTATTCATCTTCTCATTTACTCATTCAAATTCATTGTCGCATTAAAAACATTCACTCATTAAACATTCACTCATTCACTCATTGAACTATGGACGAAAAGATAATAGAAAACAAGGAACTTAGCATTTGGGAAGCTTTAATACCGATTGTGGTATTGGTGGGCTTATTGGCGTATAACGTGGTGGTAGCCTATGGCGACGACGCTTTGAGTGGTTCGAATCAATTTGTATTGCTTGTTGGGGCTGCGGTGGCTATGGTTGTTGGGTTTCTCAATAAAGTCTCCTACAAAACGATGATTGATGAAGTGGCGAATAATTTTAAATCGACCACAGGCGCGATTTTGATACTACTTTTTGTAGGCGCACTGACGGGAACTTGGATGATGAGTGGCGTCATTCCTTCAATGATTTATTATGGATTGATGCTCCTCAGTCCGAAGATTTTCTTAGCGGCTTGTTTGATTATTTGTTCCATTATTTCGATTGCAACGGGTAGTTCGTGGACGACCTCCGCTACGGTAGGTATTGCACTCATTGGTATTGGTAAGGCGATTGGTTTGCCGCTTGGAATGGTTGCCGGGGCAGTGCTTTCAGGCGCGTATTTTGGCGATAAATTGTCACCGCTTTCCGATACGACCAACCTTGCACCTGCGATGGCGGGAGCGGAGCTTTTTACGCATATTCGTTATATGTTATACACGACAGTTCCGTCGATTACGATAGCTTTGATAGTATTTATTATATTGGGTTTTACACAAACAACGACAGGTGCGGCAGATACAAGCGAGATTATGGCAGCTATTGATGGGGCATACAATATTACGCCCTTACTTTTCCTCGTACCAATGGCAGTCATCGCGATGGTTGTGATGAAAACCAAACCCTTGATAGCTTTATTTGTCGGTACAATTTTGGGCGGAATCGCTGCGATTATTTTTCAGCCCGACATCGTTTTGAAGATTTCAGGCGAAGCCTCTATGAGCTTCAAAGCTGCCTATAAAGGCATGATGAACGCCATGACCGTAGATGCTGCCGTCACCACGACCAATGAATCCTTGAATGACCTTTTCTCCACCGGCGGTATGAGTGGTATGTTGGGGACGATATGGCTCGTGATGTGCGCCCTTGTCTTTGGCGGTGTGATGGATGCAATTGGTGCATTGCAGCGGATTAGTAGTGCCTTATTGAGTGTTGCCGATTCGGTTTTTGGTTTATTTGCGAGTACAGTGGCGAGTTGTTTGGCATTGAACGTGACGGCTTCTGACCAATATCTGGCGATTGTAGTACCGGGAAAGATGTTTGCCAAAGCCTACGAAGATAAGAATCTCGCCCCCGAAAACCTCAGCCGTACCCTCGAAGATTCGGGTACAGTGACATCCGTACTCGTACCGTGGAATACTTGTGGTGCCTACCAGTCGGGCGTACTTGGCGTGTCGGTATTTGATTACTTTATTTATGCAATTTTTAATTGGATTAGCCCGTTTATGACCTTGTTGGTGGCAGCTTTCCGTATTAAAATCAGACAATTGACAGAGACAGACGTAGCATAAATGTAGCGCGGCACTTCCAGTCCGCGCCTCGCGTACATGGGGTGAAGATATATTTGCCTTGCATTTCCAAAATGCAAGGCAACTCTTTGTAGCAAGAGTTTTAATTTATTCGTAACTTTGTAAAAACAACAATATGATTGAGCATTTACATATTAAAAATTTCATGTGTTTTAAGGAGTTGGAAATTCCCAACTTGAAACGCGTGAATTTGATTGCAGGGAAAAATAATTCGGGGAAGACGACGCTTTTGGATGC
>CALHBW010000371.1 GCA_937930625.1 uncultured Saprospiraceae bacterium
CTACAATAAAAATGAGTGAATGACTGAATTTTGAATGACTGAATAAAGATGCTTCGGTGGCGAAATGGTAAACGCAACGGGTTTAAGCCCCGTCATTCCGCAAGGGATATGTGAGTTCGAGTCTCACCCGAAGTACAAAGCAATGCTACAATCTTAAATGCGATAATGCTACAATTAATAAGTGAATACATTTATGAGAAATATTCACTCATTCACTCATTCACTCATTCACTCATTCAAAATTGTAGCATTAAAAAGGAAGATAGGCAGATATTGGTTTGCTGCGTCGCTCTGCTAAAGCGAATACCTTCGGGTAGTGAGGGTTCGATCCCCTTGTCTTCCGCTAAATGATGCTACAATGCTTAAATATTAATGAATGAGTGAATGAATTTTGAATGAATGAATTATGTGTGATTCATTCACTCATTCATTCAAAATTCATTCATTACACATTGTAGCATCGAATAAGGTAGGTAAATGAGTCGTTGGGACAAGCCCGGTCTTGAAAACCGGTGGCACCTTCGGGTGTGGGGTTCGAGTCCTCTGCCTACCTCCAATATAATGCTACAATGCGATAATGATGTAATGCTACAATGAAAATGAATGAATGAAGGAATTTCTGAATGAATGAATCTGGTAAGGTGATATTACAATCGGAATAGGCATAAAAAAAACCGCCCCACAAATCAGCTGAGTTGGGAGCGGTCCACACTATGAGAACACCATCTTTATTCCGATTTTACTCGGAACTTTATTTTTTTATTTCTGCGGTTATTATTCTATTTGCATTTATCGTGCCAACTTTTTTTTAGGCTGCTATGCAAGAACACTTATCATTAAGCATATACCGTGCCAAAAAATATTATTTGGGAAGTTTTTTTACAAAAAAATATGTCTGCCACAGATGTATGACAGACATATTTTTTGTTTTATTTTGCTGATTATCAATTGAATAAAATATTTTTTCGAAAAATAAAAATTATTCAAAATCAAAAGCATTCTGAACATTGTTCATTACCGCAGTAGCGGCTTCGGGATTGTTGTCGGGACGAGAAAATAAATTATTAGCGAGGTCATAATTCGCAAAAAACTTAGCGACATCAAATTCGAGATTTAGATCAACATTTTCTCTTTTAATGCTTTTATCGGTGTCAAGTTCGATGCGCTTAAGATTGCTATTGAAGCCACAGTGGATAGACATAGTTTCTTCGGGTGCAGGGTCGTCGAATACACCGTCGTTATTCACATCTACTGCGCCTTCGATAAGAAGAAATTTGTAGCCTGCTGTCCAATTCCAATGTTGGATAAGCGGACTGTCTGCCGAAAGCGGATTATCTGTCGGTAAGAGTGCCGGGTCGGCATTATTCAAATCTTCTGAAACACCCACATTGAAAGCAATTTTAGTCAAATCACCTCTATTGGCTTTACCCAAGTCCAAGTTGTCAGATGTTTCTGTAACAATAAATGCATCATCAATAGACTGTACTTCGTCATTAATCGTCAGTTCCAAATCTGTCATGTAAAAACGTATGCGGTCGAAGCGCACGTTCAATCCATTAATAGCATATGTATTACCGTAAATAAGTGTCTCACCATCTATCTGTGGCTGAAAGTCGAGTGTTATTTCGGATTCTCCTTTTCTGCAACCTGCGAGCGCAATTACAAGAACGGAACATAGCATAAATAATGTCTTCAGAGAAAATTTTGTCATGATATTTTTGTTTCTGATTTAAATAAGTTAAGACACAAAATTAAAAAAATACCCATTGTAATAATTGTAAAATAGAAGTCATTTTCTATAATTAGTCTATATTGATTCAAGTTGCGAACCAGTTAAATACCGTCAAATACTACTCTTTGAGATATTTTGGCAACCCGCAACCCGAATTAATAATATTCTGCTAAATATTTGGAGAATTGGATAAGACAAACTTATTTGGCACACGATTTGGAATTTAGGGCATGACTGATTATTCAGAGAAAGACGCGAGAGGAGGAATAAACACTGTTGCAACAAATATCAATCATACTTGTTTGTCTCTCATCTCGCGCCTTTTGTCAACTTATCTAAAAAATTGTTATGAAAAAAATAATGTCATTAATGGTCATGTTATTTATCGGCTTGAGTGTATTTGCTCAGGTAGATAGAGACTTGATAGAGAGAGCCAAAGCGCGGGAAGCCTCTGACCCGGAAGCTACGAAGATACTGGATGCTGTCAATGAAAAGTATGAGGCGATGGAATCTATGCAAGTGGAGTTTAAGCTCACGATTAAAGGCGAAAATGAAAGCACACAAGAGGGGAAAATGACACTTAAAGGCGACCAATACCGCCTCGAACTCGCTGACCAAGACGTAATTTGCAACGGTAAAACGGTTTGGTTTCATTTGAAAGATAATGAAGAGGTACAAATCAATAATCCTGACCCCGACGGAGAAGATTTTCTTTCGCCTGCCAAAATGCTCAATGTTTATCAGGATAATATGGTAGGACAAAAGCTGGATGATACAAAGATAGACGGACGTGTAGTCCATCAAATCGAAATCAAACCCCGCGAATCGCATGATGAGGTTACGAAATTGCGTGTAACGATTGATAAAAAGACTAAAGAATTGGTCAAAGTCATTGTGTTTACGCGCTACGCTGACCGTTATATTTTTGAATTCGAGAATCTCGTCGAAAATCCAAAATTGAGTAATACCTTATTTAATTTTGATGTTGCCAAATTTCCGGGTCATCATGTAGAAGACTTACGAATTGAGTAGTTGATAGTTGATAGTTCGTGAGCAATTGTAAAAGAAAACTATGAACCATGAACTATCAACTACGAACTAAAAAATAGGTTTGCAGTACAGGCTGCAAGCCTTTTTTTGTGTCATATCATTAACTTCGTGATAATATTATTCCAAATACAGGATTAATAATTCAACAATAATCAATTTTTTTTAAATTTTTCTTAACGTTTAAGCAACGTTTTCCCTTAAAAATACGTTATTATATATGTAGTCATAAAACAATAAAATTTGATTCTGAAAAAAGTATGACAGGATAAAATATATTAAAAGCTAAAATTATTGGATTTTGTAAAATATATTCTTTAATTTAGCGGCACAACATCATCATAAATTTCCTAACCCGAAAGCAAAATGGAGCAGATAAAAACGATATTATTATTCATCTTGGTTACTTCCTTAATTTTTGTCGTTACGGCAAGAAACCTCCCTGTCATTGCACATGACGAAAATACGGAAATCACAATATTGCCCCCTGGTCCTGCCAATCCGGAAGCGCAGGCAATGATGGATAGTATCTATCAGCGTTACGATCAATTTAAATCCCTGAAAGTCAATATGGTACTTACCACGGGTTATCAAAATAATGTTGCGACAGATACCATTCGCGGTTTTATGGATGGACCAAAATATCGCCTCGAAATGCCGCATCAAGATGTGGTACACGATGGCAAAAAAGTGTGGTTTTACGACAAAGAATCGAAAAAAATATTCAGCAAAACTAATGACCCGAACGAAGCGAATTTTATCTATCCCATCAGTACAATTAAAGGTTGGGAAAACGCCTTCAACTACTCCATCACGGGAGAATTGGATTTAGGTGAACATACCTTTATAAAAATGTCTTTCACTCAAAAAGACGCCCATAATTCCGGCTCCTCACAAATTAATTTGTATGTGGACAAAGACAACTTCCAAATTCTAAAAATTACTTTCTTACAGTCCAATGGCTATATTCATATGTTGGATTATCTTGATTTGGAAACAAATATCAAGTTTGATCCGTCATTATTTGTACTTGATATTTCCTAATTTACACATACCAATTCTCTACCCTTCTTACATTAACATTCCGGTTGATTGATAAAAAAGTTCACGCTAATGTGTACTTTTTAACCATTTTATCGTCATATTTGTGACATGATACCAAATGGGTATCATTTTTTTGCTAAAAAAGTCGATAAAAGATGAGCATTATCCTCTATATGGATATTGACCATCGACTATGGACTATTATCATTTTACTAACCAAATCTTAATTTAGTTATGTTTAAAGAATTTAAAGAGTTTATCTTAACCGGAAATGTCATTGATTTCGCTATCGCCGTTATATTGGCAGGTGCAGTCGGACTTGTTGTTAACGGCTTCGTGCAAGACATCATTATGCCTATCGTAGGTCACTTCGCAGGAGGAATGGATTTCGCAAATTTGAAGCACGTTCTTAGTCCTGCTGTTGGTACTGAAGGTACTGAAGGCTACGTTGCTGAAAATGCAGTGAGATGGGGTAAATGGTTGAACACCATTATCAGCCTTCTTACTGTTGGTTTAGTTCTGTTCTTTTTAGGAAAAGCTAAACTCAGAGCTATGGGAGCTGCTCCGGATCCTGATCCGACATTAGACCAAACTCTCTTGACAGAAATCAGAGATGCACTGAAAAAATAAAATTCCAAATAGCAAATTCCAAATTCCAATTGATGTATGAATCAATCAGGGATTTGGTAATTATTTTGAGCATTTATCAAATGATAAAAACCGATATTGGGTAAGCCAATATCGGTTTTTTGTTTAATAATATGTCATTTAACTAACTTATAAACAGTAACTCGCGACTTACAACCCGAAAAACCCTGCAAAAAACCTTACCAACTAATTAAAAAATCTTAATTTTAGCTCTCAAAGGTCAAATTCCAAGTGAGAATATTCCAAATATTGAAAATCGGTGACTCTTGAGTTTGAACTTGAACTTGTACGGACAGGTCGCGACCTGTCACTGATTGAACTTGAACTTACATTATGAGAACTATATCTACCCTGTTGTTGATTAGTCTTGGAGCTTTGCTTATTGCACAACCCGCCAACGACGAATGTGCTAATGCCATCAGTATTCCCTCTATTGAAGGATATTGTTCCGGTGCAGATGAATTTACTACTACGGATGCTACTACCAGTACCGGATTTGATATTCCCGTACTGTGTAATCCTGCATGGGATGGTGACCAAAACGATGTATGGTTTACTTTTTCCACAACAGCGACTATCATTGACCTGACTATTTCGGTTACAGGTACTACAATGCAGCAACCACAAATTGCCGTATATCGCGGAGATTGTGGTGGCTTCGCCGAACTTGCATGCGTACAAGGCGCAGCGGGAGGAAACAGTGTTTTACTGGATGTCTTAGCACTTGATCCATCTGAGATTTATTATCTGCGTATCAATGCTGCCACGACAGGTGCCGATGGTGATTTCCAATTATGTATAGATGAATTTAGTTCCAACATTATTGCCAATGTAACGACGACAGAATGTACCGGCTTACTCTATGATACAGGCGGACCGGACGGTAATTACGGAGCTTTTGAGGATTTTCAATATTCGATTTGTCCTACCGATCCGCACGATTGTATCGCTATTACAATCACCGAATACGACATCGAACCGGTATTTGATAATCTTTCCATTTATGATGGAGCAGATGCTACTGCACCGCTTATCGAAAGTATTGATGGACAAAACAACGGGCAAATTACATTCATTCCTGTAGAAACTACAGGTTGCATTACCATTGGCTTTACTACTGATGGTGGTGTTTTCAGAAATGGATTTGAATTGACTTGGGAATGTTCGCAAGGCGGCTGCCCCGGACCTCCACCGGATTTTATCACTTGTAGCGGCACATTCTATGATAGTGGCGGACCGGATGGTGATTATTCTAATAATGAAGTAGAAGAATATATCATTTGCCCGGATTCAGCATATAGCTGTCTTAATTTGACCCTTGTAGAATACGATATTGAAACATTTTTTGATTTTATAAATATTTATGAAGGACAAGGTATCGAAAACGGAACTTATCTTGGTACAATTGATGGCTCAGGTGGTGGCGTTACTTTTCATACCGAAGGTTGTTTTACCATAGAATTTCAGTCTGATTTTACCGTCACCAATCCCGGTTGGGAAGCGATGTGGGAATGTACGCAGGAAGCATGTCCGCCCGATGGTACTGATGTCGAATACCCTGATTTGACGGATTGTAGTGGGACATTTTTTGATACAGGTGGCGAAAATGATAATTATCTCAATAACGAAAATTGGGATTTCAGCATTTGTCCTGCAGATTCCAACATGTGCATTATCCTGAATGTCAATAGTTACGACCTTCCCGGAGATGGTGATATGCTGACGATTTATGATGGACCGGATGTAACGGGTTCTATATTAGGGCAATATTTTATCAGTGGTGCAAATGATGAAATACAATCCCCAAGTGGCTGTGTTACGGTGGCTTTCCAATCCAATGCCTTTATCACCGCAGGTGGTTTTGATATTAGTTGGCAATGTACCGAAGAAGCTTGTACCATTGATAGCCCGATGGTCGTCGATACAGATGTCACACCCACAGATTTGGCAGATATTATTGCCGCAGATGGTGTTGTAATTAGCAACGTCACGCTCAATTGTCCCGATGGCTCTTATGGTATATTTGATACCCCCGGCAATTGTAATGTAGGTATGGAAAATGGCATCATCCTCACCAACGGCTCTGCCCTTGATGCTCAAGGACCGGATGCAACCGGTAGTACGAGTACCGGCTTGTATGGTGGTGGCGATATGGATTTGGATGACTTACTTTCCTCTTATTTCGTAACGGAAGATGCCTGTATCCTTGAATTTGATGTATTCGCGCCGACCAATATGCTCTCCTTCAATTATTCATTTGGTTCGGAAGAATACCCTGAATTTGCCCCACCAAATAACACGATTTATAATGATGTATTTGGATTTTTCATTAGCGGACCGGGTATTACAGGACCATTCTCCAATGATGCGATTAATATTGCTTTGATTCCCAATACCACTACGCCTGTTTCTATTAATAATGTTAATGCAATTACAAATAATGAATATTACATTGATAATGAAGGCGGCTTATGTGTCGAATACGATGCCTTTACTACTGTACTCACGGCTTCTGCCGATGTAATTGCCTGCGAAACTTACCATATCAAACTCGCCGTAGCCGACGTAGGTGACGGTGTATTTGATTCCGGCGTATTCATTCAGGCACAAAGTCTCTCCACAGGTGCGGCTTCCATTGTACCAACTTATGAGTATAGTCCTGATATTGATGTGGCGATAGAAGGTTGTGCCACCGGACTTTTTAATATTTCATTGGATGGATCACAAACAGATACTACAGTCATTTACATTGAAGTAGGAGGTACAGCAACAAACGGAGAAGATTTTGCCACAATTCCTGATTCTCTCGTTTTCTTCCCCGGAGATACAGTTATTTCTATCCCAATTGACCCGATTGAAGATGGCATCATTGAAGGTGTCGAACAAGCTATTATTTACCTCACAACGCCTACCGAATGTGGTAATATTCAGACAGATTCGGCAGTCATTATAATGCAGGATTTCATTGATTTGGAAATTCTGCCTGAAAGTCCTTTTATCACTTGTGCAGATGCTACTTTTGAAATAATAGCAAATAATGCGCTTGGCTACCAATGGAGTACAGGCGATACTACCGCTTCAATCACCGTCACGGCAACAGAAGACATCACGTACTACGTAACCGGAAGTGTGGGTAATTGTACGGTTGAAGATAGTATCCAAATTATTATTTCGGAATTAGAGGTACAAACTGCGAGTGTACCCATTAGTTGTTTTGAAAATGGTGGTTCGATTACAGCAAATATTAATGGTGGTATTGCCCCATTCACCTACGAATGGAGCGATTCGCTTATTGGAAATGTTCAAAATCCGGTGGATTTACCGGAAGGTACATATACCGTCACTGTTACCGATGCCAATGATTGTACGGGGGTTTCTACTGTCGAAATTGTCACCCTCGAACCTTTTATTATTGAAGTACAACAAGATACAACGGCTACTTGTGGTCAAAATGATGCTACCGCCATCATCGTGAATCAACCAACAGGCGATTTCAATATCACTTATGAATGGGATGATGGACAAAATACTGCTACTGCGGTAGGCTTATCTTCCGGCATACATACGGTTACAGTCACACTTGCCGACTCACTTGGCAATAGTTGTATTGAAACAGATACAATAGACATCGAAACTGCATTACTGCTTGATATTGACCTTGTGGCTACGCCCGAAGGTTGTGACGAAGCAGGTTCAATTGCAGTAGTAGTGACGGCAGGTGTACCGCCTTTTGAGTACAGCATTGATGGTATGACTTTCCAAGCGGACAGCATATTCACAGGACTGTCGGCAGGTGATTATACCATAATTACACAAGATAGCGATGGGTGTTCCGCATCTGCTCAGGCAACCATCAACGCGCCACCTATGCCCATCCTTACAGGTACGAGCGACGAAGCCACTTGCGGAAGCAATAACGGTTCTATTACCCTCACAGCATCTAATGGAAATCCGCCTTATCAATATAGCATAGACAATTGTGTCACTTTCCAAACTTCGCCCGAATTTTTGGGGCTTGTAGCAGGTACTTATACCGTTTGTGCGATAGACGCTGTGGGCTGTCAAGTGACCAATACAGTCACCGTTGTCGAAACCGATCCCGTACAAATCGATATTAGCGATACATTTAGTACTGATTGTGGCGAAGAAACTGCCTCCGTTACGATTGATAACGTAACAGGCGGTATCCAGAATTATGAATATAGTGTTGATGGCGGTGTTACTTTCCAAAGCGACAATACCTTTATGCTCACGCCCGGTACATACACAGTGGTTGTGAGTGATGCGATAGGATGTACGGCTTCTGTCTTGATTACAGTTGCCGCATTCCCCGGACCTGTGATTACAACCAACCTCGACAGTCCAAGCTCTTGTGGTGCAATGGATGGTATTATCCAAATATTCTCCAATGGTGGTGCGCCACCACTTCAGTATAGCAATGATGGTGGTGCCAACTATCAATCTTCGCCTTTATTCACAGGCTTGATTGCCGATACTTACACGCTTGTAGTTGGTGATGCAGGAGGTTGTTTTGATACCTTAATGGTTAATTTGACTGAACCCGAAGCACCACTTATTGATAGCATTTACACCGTAAACCCGATGTGTGGTGAGAAGGATGGCTTTATTGAAATTCTGATTAGCGGAGGCAATGCAAATTTTGAATATAGTATTGATGATGGCGAAACATTTCAGGGGTCAAATACTTTTGAAGAACTTGCTGCCGGAGAATACGAAATCATCGTAGAAGATTTCCTCGGTTGTCGCGCCACGTCAATGGTGACACTTACACAGGCAGGCGCACCCGAAGTTACCAACCTTGATGCGACTCCCGCGACTTGTGGCGACGATAATGGTACGCTTGATGTGACGGTCGAAGGCGGTTCACCGCCTTATATTTACAGCATCAATGGTGTTAATTTCCAAACAGGCGACAACTTCTTCAATCTCGATCCGGGTACATACACACTCACAGTACAGGATTCGGTAGGTTGTACAACAGAAGTACTTACGCAAATCGTCACCACAGGCTCATTGATTATTGGTAATATCGAGACCTCCAATCCTTCTTCATGTGATATATTCGATGGGGCAATTAATATTTTTGTAAATGGTGGTACGCCTCCTTATGAATTTAGTATTGATAATGGAGCAACGACGCAATCCGACGGTTTATTTACCGATTTAGATGCAGGAACTTACAGTGTTCTGGTAACAGATGTCAATGGTTGTGCTGCTGTTCAAACGGTACAATTAGCTACCTACGACAATCCGGCAATTACCACCATTAATGTAGAAGATACCAAGTGTAATGAAGAAGATGGAAGTATCGACATCTTTGTTTCAGGCGGTACGCCGAATTACCAATACAGTATCGACGGCGGTATGACCTTCCAAGGCGGCAATTCATTCAATAGTTTGCCCGGAGGAGTGTATGCTGTTGTGATAGAAGACTTTACAGGCTGTCAGGTTATAGGTGAAGTCACGATTAACAGCACGGATTCACCTGTTATATCAGATTTGATACTCAAAGACCCGGCTTGCGGCGACGAAAACGGAACAATTACCATCACAGTAATGGAAGGTGTACCTGCTTATGAGTACAGTATCGACGGTGGTGTCAATTTCCAAAGCGGTACAGTATTCAGTGATTTGGGCGGTGGAACTTACGAGATAGTTGTCAGAGATGCCGAAGGTTGTGAAAGTTACGACCAAGCTATTTTGAATGATAATGGTGAATTAGTTATCGGTGCGATAGATATAGATGATTCTGTTTGTGATGGTGAAAATGGTACGCTTAATGTTTCCGCCAACGGCGGTACACCACCTTACCAATACAGTGTCGATAACGGGACAAATTATCAATCAAGTAATATATTCTCCGGCTTACCGCCGGGTACATATAATGTCGCGGTACAAGATGTAAATGAATGTACTGCTATTCAGATTGTCAATCTCAATTCTTCCGGCGCACCGGAAATTGATGCTGTACTCCTCACGGCTGCCACTTGTGGTGAGTCAGACGGAGTTATTGAAATCACAGCAAGTAGTGGCGCACCCGCTTACCAATATAGTATCAATGGCGGTACAGACTTCCAAAGTGGTAATACTTTCACCGGACTTGCGGCGGGTACTTACGACATTATTATAGAAGATGCTATTGGTTGTCAGGTGAGTACGCAAGTGGAGATTCTTCCGACGACTGCCGCCGCACCACAAATTATAACTGACGGTCCTACGGATTTTTGTTTTTATGATAATATTACTTTAAATGCAGGTAATTTCGCAGCCTACGCATGGTCAACGGGTGATGAGACACAATCTATCACGACTAATCAAGGAGGTACATATTTTGTTACCGTGACGGATAGTGAAGGTTGTGTCGGTATTGGTGAAATTACCTTGAATGTTACCCCCGAATTTATGGTGGATGCAGGTGAGGACATCACCGTAGGATTGGAAGAAGATTTTGATTTGGGCGTTGTATTTGTTGACCCTGATTTCAATTATTCGTGGTCGGGTTCAAACGGTACATCGGCTAACGGCGCAGATGTAACATTCACCGCGAATGAAATTGGTACAGTCACTTATACCGTTACAGCGATTGTTGATGGCTGCGAAGTTACTGACCAAGTGAATGTCACGATAGAAGACCGCAGCAGCTATTCTGTGCC
>CALHBW010000372.1 GCA_937930625.1 uncultured Saprospiraceae bacterium
GCATACGAGGATGCGTGTTTCGGGGCGTGTTTTGAGGTGATGGACAAATTCGGTGAGGCGGTCAATGAGTTGGGCTGCGCTTTCGCCGTTTTTCATACTCGCATCCAGATTTCCGACTGCCCATTCGTCAATCATATCCATATAGAACTTACGGTCGCCCGGTGTGCTTTCCTTGCCTTCGCTATCGCCCCAACCTATCTCATTTAACTGTTTCCATTCCTCAGTCGGAATTTTCTCACCAATAAAATCCGCTACTGTCTGCCGCGTCCTTTGCAATGCAGAATGAAACACGACCTCAAAATCCACCGATTTGTAATACTCATAAAAAGCCCTGCCTTGTGCCTTGCCCGTCTCATTCAAAGACGAATCAATGCCGCTGCCTTGTATGATGTGGCGTTTGTTGTAGTCGGTTTCGCCGTGTCGGATGAAGTAGATTTCTTTCATAAATTAGTCGATAGTCCGCAGTCGATAGTCCATAGTTGATAGTCGTCTCGCGTTTGCCTTTGGACTATCGACCATCAACTATCGACTAATTTTAATTACCGTATTTCTCTTTTAAATTCTTTTTCAAACTGCTCAATACAAATTTATGTTCCTGTTCAATGCCCCAATTTTCAAGTGGTTGCCAGTATATTCTTGGATTTAGTATTGATTTATAGGAACTTGTTCTTGTTATTTTGGTTTGCTTGTTTATCTCTTTAAATGTATAAGTAGCATCCACAAATTCAAACCAATCTCTACCCGTCAATGTGTAATCAACCACGTCCATTTCGAGTACTTTTCCTTTTTCGTATTTAGTGATTTCTGCTACAATTTTTCCGTTTTTAAAAAGACAATTTCTTTTCGCTCCAATGGTGTCTGCCTCCAATTCACATTTGTAGGGCGAGGGTAATCCCATGATAAGTCCTATTGGTTTTTTTGCGTCCAATTTATCCATTTGTTTGACTTCATCAAATACTATTTCGGGCGAATAATCTAAAATAATTGAGTTTTCAATAGTTACAATTGTGGGTTCGGGTAGAATCATTTGTTCGATAGGATTTATGAGCAAAAGCAAAAGAATCGGGGCGATAGAAAGCATTAGCTTTTGTGATGCCTTGGGCTCTTTTTTGATGATTTTCTGCTGAATTTTATATCCAACATACATCATAATCAGGAAAAGCGGCAATGCCATCGCCACACAAATTAAGCCTTCCAAAGCTCCGGCTAATAGGAAACCGAAAAAGACCAATAAGCCGAAAATTAAAGAGTAAATACCTCGTTCCTTTTTATCATGTGTTCCAATCGCAAATCCGACAGCCAATGGGAAAATCATAAAAAATGTTCCGCCGTAATCAACTATTTTAAAATGCAAAAAGAGGAAGCCTGCAATTAAAATAACTGCCGAGGTTATCCATGAATATTTTGATAGGTTTGTCATTTTTTTTGTTTATGTAGCGCGGCACTTCCAGTCCGCGTAAGTAGAACGGTGCTTCCAGCCCGTTCATAATGTAGCGCGGTACTTCCAGTCCGCGTAATGTAGAACGGTGCTTCCAGCCCGTTCATGCGTATGTATGACCAAACTAACGTGGCGCGGACTGGAAGTGCCGCGCTACTTTTTTCAATTCACTACCGGTAGCGCAACATATCCCTTATACACCTCCTCATCAGGAAATTGATATTCCGTATAATCCTGAATGACATTATATATGGTATCGCGTTCGATGGCTTCGCGGTTGACGCTGCGAATGAGGTTCACCAATTCGCGGGTCGATAGGGCAGGGGACTGTTCTTCCGAACCTGCCATGGTGTAAATTTTTGTCGTGTCATCAATCGTACCGTCAATGTCATTCACGCCGAATGCGAGCGACATCTGCGCCGTCTCTCTGCCAATCATGGGCCAATAGGCTTTGATATGGTCAAAATTATCCATGTAAATCCGCGCTATCGCATAATTCCGCAAATCCTCTACCGTTGTGCTTTCGGCTACGTGAGAGAGTTGGTTATTTTTATTTCTAAATTTCAAAGGAATGAAGGTCTGAAAACCGCCTGTTTTATCTTGCAATTCGCGCAAGCGTTCCATGTGATCCACACGATGCTTGAACGCCTCAATATGTCCGTACAACATGGTCGCATTACTTCTGTGTCCTAATTCATGGAGAATTTCGTGGATGCGAAGCCATTGGTCGGCATTGCATTTTCCACCTGCGATTTGGTCGCGTATTTCCGGGTGAAAAATCTCTGCACCACCGCCCGGCATCGAATCCAAACCCGCATCTACCATGCGTTTCATACCTTCTTCGTAGGTGATTTTTTCTTTCTTAAAAATATAATGATACTCAACGGGAGTGAGGGCTTTGATATGCAATTCAGGACGATGCGCTTTTATTTTTTTGAATAATTCTTCATAAAAAGGTACATCATATTGCGGCAATACACCACCCACGATATGTACTTCTGTGACAGGTTCATTATCATACTTTTTAATGATGTCCATCATATCATCAATCGTGTATTCCCAACCTTCCGAACGCTTTTTTATCAGGCGCGAATAGGAGCA
>CALHBW010000373.1 GCA_937930625.1 uncultured Saprospiraceae bacterium
TAAACGTAAGTAAAGCACTGATATTTAATTATTTATAAATTTTGATGATATGCCTACGTTTACTAAACCTGAAAAATTTAGTAAACGGGGTACATTATTTTTTATTGGCATAAAGTGTCAACTGCTTTTCTAAACATGCCAAATTCTTTCTCTATTGCCATTATTCGTTGACTCGTTATTCGTTTTTTAACTAATTAATAATCAACAACTTACCGCAATTTTTAATTGTCAATGAATTACGAATCAAACCACTATGAACGAGGTTGAATTTAAAATCTTACTTCTTCTTTTTCTTCTTCTTCTTTTTAGGCGGGGCAATTTCAATGACATAAACAGCAGAAAAGATATTGGAATTCAACGCGGACGTATTGGCGCGTATATAAGCAAGGCGCAGGGTATTTTTCTTTGTTAATTGGTATTCAACACCTGTATAAATCCGAAATTGGTCGTTGGCACTTTCGGGAGAAATACGGTAAAATAATTCGGTAGCAATAAAGGGTTCAATTCGTCCGTATTTGGGTTCAAAACGCGCAAAAAGCATAGGGCGTACATAGAAAGTTTCGCTCTCCCCACGTTTGTCAAATTCATATTGAAGGTTGGTACTAAATTGTATTTCGGTACGAATATCTTTTATCTCATAACGAAAAAGCGGCTGCAAAAAAAAGCGATGACGGTCATATATTGGACGAATCGCAAAGCGATAGCCCCCCATTATACGGAAGGCTTTTGCGGCTTTGTAAGTTGTATGAAATTGAATGAGATTTTGTTGAAAATCGGAGATATTATTTTCCAATCGAAGTTCGTCGTGAAGATGGAAGATGATTTTATCGGAGGCTTCGTATTCGAGCGTCGCGCCTTGCCAGAGTTGGCTCTCGATTTCCTGTGCCGACAAGCTTGTACATGAAATATGAAGTATGAAATATAAAATGTAAAATTTGTATGGCGCGAGTGTTTTCATTTTTAAGTTATTAATTTTCAAATAAATAAAAATAAATTTATCTGTAATGAAAAAACAAAAAAAATGCGTCCTATCGGCACTTTTACATTTTACATTTGATATTTTTCATTTTACATTGTTCAAACCCCTTCATATTCATTGGCTTGATTAGCTTGGATGGTTCGGGTAGTATCTTCTTCAAGTGGCTCTTTGTATCTTATACGGGCGGTGGACTTTAAGGGTTCAAAATAAACTCGAAGTACGGCACTGTCATTGAGGTAATTCATGGAGAATACATCTACTTTGGCTACTTTTCGTCCGGTACGGGTTTCGAGGTCGTGGATAAGTTGTGCTTCTTTTTCGGGAGTGATTCTATCTACGTATTCGTAGGTGACTTTTTTGACATCATATGCTTGCCTGAATATAAGTTTCTCAAAAATAAAAATACAAGCAACAATAAAACCATTGATAAGAATCAATTCGGTAAAACCAAACACTTTTGCACTAATCGCATTGATAACTGCCACACTGACTACTGCAAAAAGATAGGTCATATCCTTGATGGAAATAGTCATAGTACGATAGCGCATGATGGAAAAAAGCGCGAAAAGTCCAAAGCCGAAACCTATACCCAATTCTTCGATACTTGCCATTAGGTAGCAAATAAAAAATATCAGTACATTAAATATGAGATAAGTAAATGTGTATTCAGGTTTGTCATTGGCAGGTCGATAAATAAGTAAGACGATGACGAGGGTCACCACCAGATTAAGTATCAACTTTAGCCCCAATTGCTCTATATTTGATATATCAAGTAGCACGATGTCCATCTAATTAAAGTTGCAAGTTGCGAGTTACGTGAAAAGATACATGAACAATCCGCAATCCGTAACTCGTAACCCATTTAACATTCAGCCAGGGAGCGATAAAAGTCATTATTTGTAATTTTAGCTATTCGTAACAGCTTGTTTTTAAACCCGTTCCTCTTTATTTCTCCGTTGCAACAACTCATTACACCGAGACAGTATTTGCTTACACGGATAGGAAATATCCTTTCTTGGTGCAAGGTACGTAATGCTACTGATTTTCTGTTAAATCTTTCCTGTTTTATCTCCATAATAGCGAGTCCGGGACTGCCAATCGGTGTACTTCGGGTATTGTATCGTTCAAATTCTATCTCAAAATCAATGGTCACTCGCTCGTTATGGTTCTTACCAACCAGCGTGACACGTTTATAATTGACCCAGATAGTAGGTTTGAATGCAAAAGGATTGAGTGGTGTATTATCTATCAAGAGGTTGCTCTCCGGCAAGCCAAGTTGAGTCTTGATAGCATCCGTTTTGATACGGGTTTTTATGGTTCTGTTTTTATTGGTTTTGTGTTTGATTTCAAAAAAATTGAGGTCAGAATCTACATAATTCCGGTAGCGTATTTTATAGCGATTTTTGCGTTGATTATGATGTTCGCGATAGCTTTCCCAATCCTCTGTATCGTAGTACAACGAATGATATTGATTGATTTTGCCGCCATCTGTCTCCAATACACGATAGTATGGTCTAAGTCGTTCGATAATCGCAGGCAACTTTTCAACAGGCAACACCACTTTCGTATCCTGCCTGTCCAATAAGCTGACCCTGTCCATTTCCATGAGAGAAATTGGCACAAGACCATCCAAAATGCCTTGGATAGATGGTGGATAATTCGTTTGTTTCATAATTTTTTGATGGTTCGATTGTCAGATAGTTTCAGTGTTATTTTTATTTTTTCGCACGGCGAAAAATCCTCATAACAATGGAACAATAAAACAATGAAACCATTATTCAAACACCGTAATTGTGGGAACTTCGTAAGTTTCGCCTTTTTGATTGATTTGAATGGTGTCCATTATAGGTTTTTCTCCTGAAGGACATTCAGGTAAATTATTATCGCACTCAGAGTACGCAAATATAATATACTGTCCTTTGTACAAATAATTGAACTCATAAGAGCCGTCAAAGCCTGTGCGTACATCATCGTCAGGGATAGTTCCGTCTCCGTAAATGATATATACTTGCTTATTTTGTGCAAAGTATTCATCTATGAACGTACCGTCTTCATCATCAAAATTCTTCACAAATAATTTCCCAGTGATGGTAGCCGTCCCCCCTTCTCCGGGATCCTTCTCGCATCCAATCAAAGGTATCAAATATAAAGCAAATAAACTATAGAGCAAATATTTTAGTTTCATAATTTAGGATGATAATCAATGAGTAAATGAATAGATGAATAGATGAGTAAACATTTTTGGTTCTTTGACAATTTTTGCATTTTTTTAAATGTAAAATGTAAAACACAAAATATAAAGTGTAAAAGTGCTTGTAGTACGCACTACAAATTGTTATTTTTTTTACTTGTTAGTGATTAAAAATCAATAAAATAAGTAAAATTTTACATTTTACATTTATTATTTTACATTTTACATTCATTCAAATTTCTGTTTTTGC
>CALHBW010000374.1 GCA_937930625.1 uncultured Saprospiraceae bacterium
ACAATTTTGTGATAGCTGCTTTTCTGGATTTAAAGTCTTCTTCTACATCATCATAATAGGTAATATACTGATGATATACTGCGGTTAGTTCTTCAAGGGTTTTACAGGCTTTGATTTTCTTTTTAATGGTGGGTAAGTCAGTACCTTCGTTACACCAATCCAGTATCATTTTGCCCGTTTCTTCTGTCGGAATGAAAGGCGGTTTATCCATAAAAAGACCCGTCCTATCCTTTGTGGATGTAGCGTTGTGTTTCAAATCCAACTCCAAAACAAGGGTAAATTCATAGTCCATTCCGTCTCTTGTAACGCCTTTGAGTCCATGTTTTTCAGGTACGTACTTGCCGTTCTTTTCAGCCAATACATAATCCTGTTTACTCCTGATTGTACCTATAATATGGCACTTGCTTTGGAGCATCCTTTGGACAAAGGCATTATGGCGCGGCGTGAGTTTGCCCCAGTTGGTGAAGCTGTTCCCGGTCATGCCATTGTGGATATTGAGAATACCGCCCATACCTTCCCATTCGTGAGAAACAGAATCTACTATGATAACCTCCATTTCAGCGTTCTCGCAGGCTTCTATGGCTTTCATGTAGCGTTCCGGCGTAAAGGGAGCTTCAAGTTGGAGTACGTTAAAATCCCCCAAATGAGCGTACAGGTCGCTGGAATTGTTCTCGGTATCAATAACCGCAATTTTGTTCCAGTCACCCGTCATTCCTTTGGCAATCAGCAAGGCACTCATGGTCTTTCCCGCCCCCGAAGGAGATTGTAAAGCCATACGGATTTTAGCTTTCTTGCGCTCAGATTTTCGTAATTGCATAAGCATTAGTTTAAAATGAAAAAAGCCATAACAGGACTGCTATGGCGATGATTAGTTATTATAATATAAGAGGTAGGTTTAAACCGGAGTCAGATTAGTCATCAAAATGGGGCTATTTATACTAGATAAACAATAAGGTCGTAAACGAGAGTAAAGGAAAGTTGGAAATGTTCAGTAAGCGTTCAGTAGTAAAATAAAAAAGCCCTGTAAATCAATGACTTACAGGGCTATATGTACCTGAGGCGGGAATCGAACCCGCACTCACTTGCGTGAACTGGATTTTGAATCCAGCGCGTCTACCAATTCCGCCACTCAGGCTGGTAGAAAAAGAAGTTTAAGTTTAAGACGAAGTTTAAGTTTAAAAAATTGAACTTAAACTTGATTCTTGCGCTTGAACTTTCAAAGGGCTGCAAATTTATTTAAATTTTCTTGAATTCGCAAAAGATAACGTTTTTTGTAGTAATATTCTTTGATTTTTTTTAATTCAGCCTCCGAAGTAGTGCCATCTTGGTAGTTTTCGAGTGTTGGGCGTACTATTTCGTACAGTGCATTTTCTTTTTTGCGGAGTGTATTTTTTAATTGAGAAAAATTATTTTCATCAAAATCAAATTCTAATTCCATCAATGCCTCGTTGACGTCCATCATCTCCATTAGAAAGTCTTGTGGAATTTGCGCCTTACCCTCCTCGTCCAATATGTTTTTCAGGGATAAAATGTATTTCATCCGCTTATCTGCATCCGACAATACTTGATAACCTTCATTTGTAAGGGTCGAAAGTTCCAATATTTCCGCTTGTTTTTCTTCAGATTCAAGGGTATAAAAATCAGGGTGATATTGTTTGCTCAATTGGTAAAACTTGCGTTTTACTTCATGCTCATCCAATATAAAACGTATGGGGAGTTCGTATAATTCAAAATAATCCAAAATAATGGAGAATGGAGAATGGATAATTGATAATGTATTCGTTCTCATTCTCAATTATCCATTCTCAATTATAAATTAATTAACATGCTGCTGCGCCACTGCCTGTCCATGCACGGACGATGTCCATACCATTCGCAAACAGCAACAACCCAAAGATTAAAAATAAGCCGATATTCATCGAAATTTCCATAAAACGCTGACTTGGCGGACGCCCAACGACCATTTCATATAATAAGAACATAACGTGACCACCATCCAAAATCGGAATTGGCAGGATATTCATAAATGCCAAAATGAGCGATAATATCGCCGTGATACGCCAGAACTGCCCCCAATCCCATTTGCTTGGAAAAAGGTTGGCAATCGTACCAAAACCGCCGAGGCTTTCGGAAGCTTTGATTTTACCGCTAAACATCATGCCGAAGCCTTTGACATTGGCTGCCAGAAAGTCCCAGCCCTTCTTAACACCCATCGCCATTGCCGGACCAAATGCGTATTCTTCCATACCAAAGTTGAGGTAGCGGTCAGAGCCGTAAGGCATAACGCCCATGCGTCCGCAGGAATCAAGTTTGACATCTTCGACCCATGTTTTTCCATCGCGTACGAGTTTGACTTTTACAGTTTCGTCGCGGTGGATATTGGCTTCATTTTTAAATTGGTCGAAATAGGCAATTTGCATATCATTGAAGCCGATAATGGAATCACCTTCCAGGATGCCACTTTTTTCGGCAGGATTGTCTTTGAGGACTTTACCTACTACAAACGGATGGCGCGGCGTAGCAAAAAAGCCGCGATAGCCCGCCAACTTGCTGACATATTGTTCATCTATATCAAGCGTAATTTGTTGTCCGCTACGCTCTACGGTCATCGTATTGGCTTCATTAAAAACGATTTCTTTTCGTAAAGCTCCAAAATCCTCAAAAGGTTTTCCGCCAATAGCAACGATTTTATCCCCGTTTTTTAAGCCCATTTCTTCGCCCAATTCATCTACATAAATACCATAGGTCACGCTCTCATTCGGCAGATATTTTTCTCCCCAAATGAATAAAACCATTCCCCACAACAAAAAACCTAAAATAAAATTGACCGTGACCCCACCAATCATAATAATGAGGCGTTGCCATGCGGGTTTGGAGCGAAATTCCCAGGGTTCGGGAGGTTTTGCGAGTTGTTCTTTGTCAAAACTTTCGTCGAGCATCCCCGATATTTTGACATAACCACCAAGCGGCAGCCAACCAATACCATATTCTGTCTCCCCAATTTTCTTTTTAAATAACGAAAACCACGGGTCGAAAAACAAATAAAATTTCTCTACCCGTGTACCAAACAAACGCGCAGGGAAGAAATGTCCCCATTCGTGCAGCACGACGAGTATCGACAAACTTAATATTAACTGACCAGCTATAACTAAATATTCCATTTTTCAATGAGTGAATTTTCAATGAGTGAATGAGTGAATTGAGGGATTTTTGATTGGGCGATTTTTGATTTTAGATTGAATTTTGCTTTGCAAAATTTATATTCATTCAAAAATTACTTCATCAAAAATCATTCTCTTATCAAAAAGGATGCAAAAGTACGTTTTTTTCCGTTCAAATGCTTTGTAATTAACAGGCTTTTAACTTCAAATGTTGTGGGCAGTTCATAGTTAATAGTTCATAGTCGATAGTAATTCGGCTACTTGAAGGGGCTGTTTACTGTTCGCCTACTCCGTCCACAATTTCGCAGACATAAATATCTGTATCAAGATTGGTGGATTTTTGGTATTGAGTCTTGACGTATTTCGTAAAATCACTAACAACATCCTCATGTACAAGTGCAACCGCACAACCGCCAAAGCCCGCACCCGTCATTCGCGCCCCCACACAACCTGTTACGGAACGCGCTGCATCCACCAGAAAATCCAATTCATCACAACTCACTTCGTAATCATTCGCGAGGGAAAGATGCGAGGCATCCATACTCTCGCCGAGGGTCTGCCAATCGCCTTCTTGAAGGGCTTCGATGGCTTCGTGTACGTATTGATTTTCCCACCAAACGTGTCGTGCGCGAGCCAGTAAAACGGGGTCTTTTACAGCTTCCATTATCATCGGAAATTCGGCTTCGCAGAGGTTGGGTATATCGTGTTTTTCCCGAATGAGTGCAAGGGCTTTTTCGCAAGAGGCGCGACGCTCGTTATAAGCAGAATCGGCGAGTTCGCGTTCTTTATTGGAGTTCATAATAACGATTTTGAAACCTTCTATATTGAATGGAATGTGTTGGTATTCAAGGCTTTGACAATTGAGTTGGATGGCGTTTTGTGCCTTGCCCATCGCTATCGCAAATTGGTCCATAATACCGCAATTGACCCCTACAAACTCGTTTTCTGCTTTCTGACAAAGCAATGCCATTGCCACCCTATCGACCTCATATCCGGCAAGGGTCATCAGGATGTAGCCCGTCAATACCTCAATCGCCGCCGAGGAGGATAATCCCGACCCAACAGGCAGGGTAGAATCAAATAAAATATCTACGCCTTTTATCGGCATTTTTGTCATTTGCAAAAGACAAATAACGCCCATTGGATAATTTCCCCATCCGGCAGACGGGCTGTATTCTACGGCTTTACTTAGGTCGATTTCGATGCGCTTTTCGCTCATCGTGGAGCGTAGGCGGATGATGTGGTCGTCGCGCTCACGCACCTGTGCCGTAATGCCCAAATGAATCGCAGCAGGAAGCACCATGCCACCGTTGTAGTCGATGTGGTCACCTATCAGATTGACGCGCCCCGGCGCGAAAAATGTACGTACAGGGGCTTTGCTTTCGCCAAATATTTGATTGAATCTTTGCATTTGTGTCGTGGTGTGGTGTTGGAGTTGCTATATGGATGTCATTCTCCCTTTCCGTTTTCCGGTAATTCGTCAAGTTGTTCGCAGAAAATGCGGAGACTTGTATTGTAGTGATATAGTTTGATGAAATTTTTATGTTTGAACAACAAGCTGACAAGGCAAACTTTCATTAAGTCCACCGATATATCCTCTCGCAAAAGCCTCCGACAGCCGGACATTTCCCGAAGCATCAAAGGAGTTTTCGTCGATTCTTTTGATTTTTGTGATACCTTGCAAATTCCGAAAAACAACGTACAGTCT
>CALHBW010000375.1 GCA_937930625.1 uncultured Saprospiraceae bacterium
TAGTTCAATTAAATGATTATTAAGTATGGCTTCTTTATCGCCTAAAACGGGTGTTCTCGGAACGCAATTAGCGGCGCATTTACTGCGGAGAGCCTGTTTCAATTATACCAAACAGCGTGTGGATGAGTTTGCCACAAAAACCGTCGCACAGGCGGTCAATGAACTGATGGCACCACCGCCTCCATTACAATTTGCCGAACCTATCGACCCCAAAACGGGGCAGCCTTGGGTCAATACACCAGAGCCAAGCGGAACAGTATCATCAGGTTTTGAAAAAAAGTATTTCCACATGGGATACTGGTTCAATGAACTGATAGAGGACACGACCATCAATATGAAAATGGCGTTTTTCCTGCACACCAATTTTGCCACGAGTTGGCTGGTAGCGGGTGCAAGCGAAAATGACTACGACCACCACCAGTTGCTGCGCCAGTTTGCCAGAGGCAATTTCAAAGTATTGACCAGAAAAATAACCACAGACAACCTGATGCTTTCGTACCTCAACAACAACGTAAATACCGCATCATCGCCCAACGAAAATTACGCACGGGAGTTGTTAGAGTTGTTTACGATTGGTAAAGGAAACTATACCGAAGAAGACATAAAAGCAGCAGCAAGGGTATTGACAGGATTCGTAAACAGGTCGCGCACGGCTACATACTTGGATGCAGAAACCGGACTTTATGCCGGAAGCCCTATCTATGCCCGACATGATACAACGGATAAAATCTTTAGTTCCTCCTTCAATAATACCGTCATCACAGGCGCGACTTCTCAAAATGATATGTATCGTGAGTTGGATGATTTTCTGGATATGATTTTTGACCAAGCAGAAACTGCACGTCATATTTGTCGCAAATTGTATCGGCATTTTGTACACACCGACATCAATGACGAAATCGAATCCGACATCATCGAACCATTAGCGGCGACATTTAGAAACAATGATTATGAACTTGCGCCGGTACTTGAACAATTATTCAAAAGTCAGCACTTTTACAATGAAGATGATTATGGAATGTCCAATAAAATCATAGGCGGGATGATAAAGTCTCCCTTAGAAATTTTGGCACATACCATTAAGTTCTTCAATGTTCAATTGCCTGACCAACTAACGAGTAGTTCTGCATTTTATGATCTTTTTTCAAATGCCTTCTTACGGCTTACATTTTTTGATTTGACGGGTTTTATGCTCAATGCACCTGATACGGTGGCGAGTTATCCTGCCTATCATCAATCTCCACAGTGGGACAATAACTGGTTTATTTCTTCTACGATTATTCCGAGATACAAAGTCGGGCAAATGTTTGTGACCAACAGGCGCGTACTCACAGGCGGTTCTGTCGGTGCTCAAATAGATTCGATAGCTTATATCGAAGACCCTTTAAATGTCTCCGCGCCAAGCGATGCCATTGCAGTCGTGGACGAGATGATTCAATACCTTTTCCCGGAAGTTCCTTCACAAGAACGTTTTGATTATTTTCTAAACGATATTTTTCTTGAAGGATTAAACGTGCTGAATTGGATGTTTGAATGGCAACACTATGAAGCATCTCAAAACGCTGCTGATGTCAGGATTCCACTTGATGCACTGATTATCGCCCTTTTGGGTACACCGGAATTTCAATTAATGTAAACAAGTTGCCTACAACTTGTAAATTCCAAAATCCAAGTACCAAATTCCAACAAAGTATGAGCGAAAACACGTCTGAATTGTTATTTGGAATTTGTTATTTGGAATTTTATTTTTAAAAAAAAATTATGAAACGTAGAGATTTTCTAAATACATCTGCAAAACTCGCGGTTGCGCCAATCATGTTGAATACGATACCTGTTGGTGTATTTCAACCTGCGGATTTATTGCAGGCAGTTGCTTGTGATACGGTCAGAGATAGAGTGTTGGTGGTGATTCAGATGAGAGGTGGTAATGATGGTATCAACACCGTCATACCGATTGAACAATACGATACATACAGCAATCTGCGACCAAATATACGCATACAACAATCGGATTATATCCCCTTAGACAATACACTTGCATTGGCTGACCAAGTGGGACTTCACCCTGCGATGACAGGCATTAAAAGCCTGTACGACGATGGTTATGTCAATCTGATTCAGGGAACAGGCTATCAAAATCACAATCGCTCGCACTTCAAATCAACCGACCTTTACCTGACCGGAGGCGATTCCACGCCCGACCTTTTTAATCTAGACCAAGGCTGGATGGGCAAGTATTTATCTTACTCTTACAAACAGGTGATTGCACACCCACAGTCGGTCATGCAAGACCCCGTAGGTTTGCAATTTGGCAATAAAAAACCGTCATTGGGCTTTCATACATTTGACGAACACGCTGCGTCAATTAGTCTGAGCGGACAAGACCCTGCGGGCTTTTTTACCTTAATTTCCGAGATAGGTCAGCAAGCACCCCTCAATATTCCCGACTCGCATTATGGCGAAAAACTCGACTATATTCTGGGCGTAGAAAGTGATACAAATACCTATGCCAGAAGGATTTCAGATGTATTTAATGCCGGGAAAAATTCCTCTGTCACGTATCCGAGTACCTATTTGGCAAATCAATTAAAAACCGTTGCCCGTCTGATGAATGGCGGTTGCAAAACGAAGGTTTATTTGGTCGATATGACCGGATTTGATAACCATGTCAATCAGGTAGTTGTTGGCGATACAGGTACGGGCGCACATGCCAATTTGTTAGCTCAATTGTCGGGTGGTGTCAAGGCATTTATGGATGATATTGAAGCAATGGGCTACGACGACAGGGTAGCAATGGTGACCTTCAGCGAGTTTGGAAGAACGGCAGACGAAAACGCTAATAATGGTACAGACCACGGAACAATTTCGCCTATGTTTGTTTTTGGAAAACATATTGACGCGGGAGTGACGGGGACAAATATTGATTTGTCGAATATCGTGAGTCGTGCGCCGACGGGTTTCCAATATGATTATCGTCGGGTATTTACCGGACTGCTCCGCGACTGGCTCGGTTCGGATGATAGCACTTTAATGGCAACGGGTTTCTTCCCGTGGCTACCTTCTGCGCTGCCTTTGGTGGCTGTTAGTCAAGCTGCTGACATCACTTGCAATCCTTTACCGGACGAGCATCCTAGTTCGGAGTATGCAGATGCAGATGACCCTCAAAGGTTTTCCGTTACGATTCCATTACCCGACCCGCCGGGTAGCGGAGAGATTCTACCAATAACAGAACTGACCGCCTGCGATACTGTCGTTTTGGCAAATGGTTTTGACGCTTTGGATGGTGTGAACCTGCGTATCTTTCCGTCCGTATGCGTGGATCCTCCTAGTGATGATGAGGCTATAGTGACGACCAATCCTTATGAATCAACGATTAGTATGACCGGCGAAAATATTGAATCGCGCGAAGACCCAACACTGGAGTTTGAACGACTCAGAGAACGAGAAGAGCTTGGCGAAATTCATGCCTTCCCCAATCCGTTCCGCGATAGGGTAACGGTCAGCTTCAAACCCAACGAGGCAGAAAAAGAAGCAAGAATAGAAATCATGGACAATAGCGGAAGAATTGCCCGAATACCCGTTGTCTATTCTTTCTTTGATGCCGACTATTTTAGTTTAATTTTTGACGGTAGCAACTTGATTCCGGGCATTTACTATGTAGTCTTTTCTTCGGAAAAACGACAAGAAACGATAAAAATTATTAAGCAATAATATATTTAAAACTTTCTTACAATGTCATAACAATCGTCTTACCGAATTAGGTAGGGCGGTTGTTTTTTGTATTTTTACATTCAAATATATAATTATATATTTTTGCCACGAATGCACTATTCTACTGAACAACGGTTTTTATAATTCATATTTAATTTATTATTAAATTAATATGAGATTAAAAATTAGAACTAAAATTGGAGCGAGAACTATCTCCCCCTTTGGAGAGGGAGATATATCGTGCTTTCTTTTTTTAATTTCGGCGTAAAAAATTAATAATCAGTTAATTACAATTTAAATAAAATTATTGTTCATACTACTATACATGAGTTAAAAAATCAAAAATCAACCGTCTTGCTGAATTTATTTCAGCATCTCCCGAACGATAGAAAACCAATGCTGCACAAAACACCTAACTTTTTGATTATAAGTAAAATACAAAATTGCAACTCACATTTAACATCGTGCTTGTAGCTCGGGAGATACTGAAATAAATTCAGCAAGACGTTCTGGTTTAGAGTTCATGTATAGTAGTATGATTATTGTTCAGTAGAATACGAATGCACTAACTTTTTTACGAATTTATTGATAATTATTCGTGTATTCGTGGCTTTATATAGTGCAGCTTAATCAAAAAACACCGCGTTCCCCAACAGCAATTTCCCGCTATGCCAAAACCCGCGAAAAACAGGCGAATCCACAAAATAGATGATAGACCCGCTACCTATATCTTCCTGTCCGATTTCAAGCGAATTGACGAGATTGCGTTTTAAATTATGCCCTACAAAACCGCTTACATGTCCGTCCTTTTTTATCACACCCACATTCCAACCATCTATATACGGATATACCCTCGAATTGCGTCGCATCACATGAATACTGCCGTCCTCACCAAATGCCAAAGGGTGCGAATCGTCCAAATGTACCTTATAAATCGTACCCGGAACGTAGTTGCTGATGCCGGCGCGTTCTGCATCTTCGTAGCGTTTTAGTTTGTCATCTTCTTTTGATTTATCTCCTTTTCCTTCAGTCGCTTTCATAGCTTTAGCGAGGGCAGTTTCGCCGCTTGTGAAAGCATCGATAGCACGTTCGATAGCGATAATTTTACCGCCACCACGCGCAAAATCGAGTAGTTGTGTAGCCAACTTGGAGTAGCTCCCCGAAGGCAAGACTAAAACATCATATTCCGAAAAATCCACACCACTCACATAATCCATATTCAGTACCGAGAATGGATATTCAATCGTTTGGTCAAAATAATGCCATAGCTCACCGAAGGCATTAGCGTCTATACCGCGACCATTTAGTATCGCTACCTTTGGCGCATCCAAATAACGCACTTGGTCTGAACCTAAATCCGGTCCTTTTTGCGCCAATCCAGTTGTAGCATAATGCAGGGATTGCTTGTGTGTGTTAGCAATTTTTCGGATTTTATCATCCAAATCCTTTACATTTTTATTCTGAGAACGTGGAATGACAATCGAACCTCGTGCGAAGGTCTTTCCGTCCAATGTCATCGGATTTATATTGTACCTGACTTTAATATTTTCTTTTAATAATGCGGCTAAAAAACGCACATCCTCTACGCTATTCCATTCTGCGATATAAGCAGTTGGACGGCGTGTTGGTTTTGGGTTTTCTGTAAATTTATTTTCGTATTTTTTGCTTGTTTCAATACGTTCACTTGTTGCGTAAGTTTCTACCTCATAAATGTATGGCAATGCCCAAGCGGTCACATCGTAGGTAAGCGAATCTTCCAGCATGGTTTTCGGTTCAAATAAGACTTTCACCATGACGGATTTGGGCTGAAAAGCACTCACCACCACATCATTTTCTTCTAATGTAAACGAACCATTTTTATTATTTAAATAATCAAAACCGCTATACGGTTTTTTTGAACCGGAAGCGATATTATATTCAATTTGTTGTTTATCAAGCAATTGCAAAATAGCTTCTACACGCTCTTTTCCGCTTGAATGTTTAATTACATAGCTGCGATACGTGCCGGGCGGATTAGATTTCGACGACTGAAAATACTGTTCAAATTCACGTAGCATACGCTCACGATTCACATGTGCCACCTCAATTGTCGATAGGCTCGTCGTGTAATGATGCGCCACACGGTCGGTCAAAGTCAGTGTATCACCATAGTCATTTTCGACTGCCAAACCAGCATCGCGCGAACCGCCTTGCTCATAAGTAAAACCAATCGCACCGTTGAAAGTGGGCCAAGTATCGCCATAGCTCGGATAGAGCAAATCGAAGTATTCTTTCGTGTAAAATGACCAGCCTTCCTCGTCAAAATATCCAGCGTGATTTTCACCTACTAATTGTTGGAACTCACGTTGCCAGGGCGTAATATTTTCGTGTAGCGGATGCGC
>CALHBW010000376.1 GCA_937930625.1 uncultured Saprospiraceae bacterium
AGATACTACTCGTCTGACGAAGGTTTTGTGAAATGTAGTGATTTGTCTCATAAAATATTCGCACTTAATAAAGTGATTCGTCTGACGAGTACCCGCTTTAGGCAAAGTTAAACGGGTAGCCTTTGAGATGACTCGGCAAAATAATGACCTTTTTCATGAGCAAACTCTTATAATAAACTGACTAATAACTAATTAACTAATCACTAATAACGCCAACTTAATGACAGAATTATGTCTTAGAAAGATTTAAAATAGACTACATTTGTCGTCCAAACAATAATTTTTACCAAACATAAATCACGATAGTATGAAAATTTTTCACCCAAACAGGCTAATCATAGGTCTGTTTTTTCTTTTTTTCGTTCAATTTGTACATGCACAAAACAAGATTAGCGAAAAAATTATCCAAAACCTTCCCCAAATACAAAATACCACACTACATACACCATTAGAAATAGCAACTACAAATGAACTAAAAGCCCAAATCCCCGATGAAATACTTAGCCGCAAACAATTCTTTCAAATCAAAAGCCAGCCACTCCAATCCATCAAAAATAATAACAGTGAACATTTGAGAATGACGATTCCCGTTGAAGGGCAAGACCTTGAATTGCAGTTAGTAAGAGCGGAAATATTTACAGACGATTTCAGTGCAGTTGCTATGTCCAATCCCGATGTAGCATTGGAGATGGATAGAGGTGTACACTACTGGGGAACGGTAAAAAACGCCGATAAAAGCCTTGCGACCATTTCGTTTTTTGATAATGAAATAACGGGTTTAATCGAATTAAATGGAACACAATATACGCTGGGAAAAGTCAAAAACAGCGATTATCATATTTTATACAAAAACAGCGACCTCAATCACACGTTTGATTTCTCTTGCGAAGTTATTCCTGTAAATAATGCTGATATAATTATCGACACTACGCCCGTCGAAAAATCAATGATGAATTGTGTCAGAATACACGTAGAGGCAGACTATAGCCTTTACCAAAACAGAGGTTCGAGCGTTAATAATACTACAAATTATATCAATGGTGTGTTTGCAGAAGTTGCGACACTTTACACTAACGAAAGTATCAATATCCAAATCAGCTACTTGCGTGTGTGGGATACCCCTTCGCCGTATGGAAATGGTAGTGAATTGGGGGATCTGACAGGACAAGGTTTCGGAAGAACATTCGGCGACCTCGTACACATCGTTCATGCTAATGGCGGCGGCGGTGTTGCTTATCTGGATGTCCTGTGTTCACAAACTAATAATACCGGTGCGAGTGGTGTATATGGTTCGTATAATAGTGTCCCGTCTTACTCATGGGATGTAGAAGTAATCACGCACGAATTGGGGCATAATCTCGGTTCGCCTCACACACATGCCTGTGCATGGAATGGTAATAATACGGCTATTGACGGCTGCGGTCCTGCGGCGGGCTACGATGAAGGCTGCGATCCGGGACTTCCTGCGGCGGGTACGATTATGAGTTATTGCCACTTGGTTGGTAGTGTAGGTATCAATTTTAATTTGGGTTTCGGGCAGCAGCCCGGCAGCCTCATTCGCAACCGTGTCAATAACGCAAGTTGCCTTTCTGCTTGTGGTCCTGCAACTTGCAATGACGGCTATCAAAACGGCAATGAAACAGGTGTCGATTGTGGCGGACCTGATTGCATTGCTTGCCCAACCTGTGTAGATGGTATTCAGAATGGCAACGAAACAGGTGTGGACTGTGGCGGTTCTGACTGTGCGGCTTGCCCTTGTGCGGGTGGTTCGGGCATTTCGCTCATCATGAATCCTGATTATTATACCAATGAAACCACTTGGAGGGTAACTAATGCTTCCGGTGCTACGGTTGCTTCCGGCGGACCTTACGGGCAAGGACTTGCTTACATTTATGAAGCCCTTTGCTTGCCGGAAGGTTGTTATGATTTTACAATTTTTGATTCTTACGGAGATGGTTTATTCGATGGTGTAACTACCGGAACTTATGTCTTGATAGACGAAGGGAACAATTCGCTCGTATCCGGTGCAGGTAATTTTGGTGCACAAGAAACGACCAACTTCTGTGTAGCTCCCCTCTGTGCCAATATGGATTTGGACATCAATTTTGATGCTAATCCTGACCAAACGAGCTGGGAAATCCTTGATGCTTCCGGTAATCCTGTTGCTTCCGGCGGTACATATAGCAGTGCGGCAGGAGGTTTGTCGCAAAGCGAAATTGCTTGTTTGCCCGATGGTTGTTACGACCTTGTATTCTACGATTCAGGAAATGACGGGATGTGTCCACGTCGTACAACGACTGTCCTCACAGGAATCAATATTGCTAATAATGGACTCGGTGGCGTATTCAATGGCGTACCTAGAGTCGGCAGTAGTTGTGGCGACTATACCCTCACCGATGCCAATGGTACAACGCTGGCTTCGGGTGGTGGTAGATTTGGTAGTTCTGAAACCAATAATTTCTGTATTTCGGGTGGCGTAGCGCAATTGAATTATCAACCAAACGATGTGTATGCACTGCAAAATACGGTTGATGACAACACACTGAATATGTGGATTACACCTACATTGACCAACGATATGCTAACGATATATGCTACATTAGGCGAGCAGAGTAATGCACAAATTAATGTGGTAGATATGAACGGGAAAATCATGCAGCAACATGTACAAAACAGCAATAGCACCCGCGAATTGCGGTTAAATGTGAGCGATTTCCCTGCGGGTATTTATTTCGTTCAAATGGTAGCTAATGATACTGTTTTAGTTGAAAAATTTGTGAAGAGATAAGCGAGTTGCGAGTTTTTTTTCGCGAAGCGAAAAAACTAACCCGCAACTCGCAACCCGTTCATTCCTCATCTAATTTTATTACCCGAATGGTTTCTATTTTGCGTTCGCTGACTCTTTCTAAGACAAATTTGTAATTATCCAACTCAATGGTCTGCCCCTGTTCAGGTATCGTTTCGGTGGTAATGACGATATAGCCGGAAAGTGTATTGTATTCGCCTTCAGGAAGTTTGAGGTTGTATTTTTCATTAAGATGATCAATTTCGAGTCTGCCTGAAAAAAGAAATTCGCGGTCATTGATTTGTTCTTCGATATAATCTTCCTTATCGTGTTCGTCCTCAATTTCGCCTACAATTTCCTCCAAAATATCCTCTAAAGTAATGATGCCCGCCGTACCGCCAAATTCATCTACTACACAAGCAATACTTACTCTTTTTCGGATAAATTGATTCATCAATTCTCTCGCCGACATCACCTCCGGGACAAAATCTATCGGCAAAATGTTTTTCCGCGTAATATCTTCCGATGGTTTTAGCATTTGTTGATGGTGAAAATAACCCCGTATTTCATCCAACGATTCATCATAAATAATGAGTTTGGATAATTTAGATTCTATAAATGCTGCACGTAGTTCTTCCGGGCTTACGCTGATGTCCACGCCTTTGATTTCGGTGCGTGGTATCATACATTCGCGGACTTTTACATCGTTGAGATAAAGTGCGTTTTCAAATAGTTCTTTATCAATTTCATCCTCGCCGTCTGTATCGCTGGTTTTGATAAAATCTTCCAAATCGGTACGCGTAAATACCTGTTCATCTACCTTGACTTCGGCTTTAAATAGCAAAGCCAACAGTTTGTGTGATACCCGCACCATCACCCACACCAATGGCGACAGCAAAAAACCAATAGCATATAAAGGATAGGCAAAAAAGTATAATAAATTGACAGGACTCAATCGAAAGAGGAGCTTAGGTATAAATTCGCCGAAAATCAACACAATACCCGTCGTAATCAAGGTAACAAAAAGCAGAAAAGGAAAGTCTTTTTGTAAAAACGGAACAAGCGATACTTTGTAATGGTTTTCTATCAATTGCTCTACCAATAAACTAAAAAATACCAGCGCAATATTATTTCCGACTAATGTAGTACCAATGAATTTCGAGGGATTTTCAAAAAAACCTGATAACAAACGCCCACGCAACCTGCCTTGCTGTCGCTTGAGTTCGATTTTGAGGCGACTGGCAGAGACAAAGGCGATTTCCGTTCCGGAGAAAAACCCCGAAAGCAGTAAAAAAATAACGATGACCAGATAAGTCGTTAGCATGTAGTATTCAGATATGAATTAGCTTATCTCTTTCTTTAAACGAAGCACAACATCAAGTGGAAGTTCTTGTATATCAGCGATTTGTTCCGCAGATAAATCAGAGACTTTCAGCAGTTGTTTGGTGACTTTCAATTTGTTTTTCATCACTTCCTCTCTGACTTGCTCTGCCACTTCTTCCTTGACTTCCTCTCTGACTTGTTCTGCCACTTCTTCTTCCGACATCGCTTCTTTCAAAAATTGTGGCCAATCACCTGACTCTTTGAGCAATTTAAAGACTTCCCTTCCTATCAGAGGAAAGGTCTCTATTGTATTAGGGAGTGTATGCATTATGATATCCAACATAAACTCCTGGTGCTTTCTTACATGTGGTGGTACGGTATCTTTATTCATTTCTAAAAGTTCTGTTTTAACGTCATCTACAAATTTGATTTCCTGTTTATCAGACAAGATAATCATTAAATTGATGAATTGCAATATCGCGGTGATTTCCTTATCCGCCCACCCACGTTCGCGTGTGAGTTTGATGAGTTTCATTTTGTATTGGCGGCGCAAATCTTCGGTACTATCCGTCTCGTTGAGATATTTTGCTGCCAATACTGCCAATGCCACCGGATTATCGTCTGCTAAAAGTGTGGCTTCATCTGCATCACGCACGAGAAATGTATTGAATTTATAGACAAGTTCTGTCCCCATAAATTCATACTCAAAACGGTCATGCCCGGGAGGTACATGATCGCCTGTATAAATCACAAGTGCAGTAATATTTTCTTCCCGTTTATCAAAAATACGATAAAAATACACAAACATCCGCCTCAAAAAGTCTTTATCAAACTTCACTTGTACCTCAAAATGAATGAGTACATAATGCTCTTTTCCGTTTTTCAGAAAAATTTTCGCGAGTTTATCCTTGCGTGTGTTACCTTTTTTGAATTTATCGGCAATGAGTTTGTGCAGTTCTTTATCCAGAAACTCTACACCTTTACTTTGGTCGGCTATGGCATAGAGTTTTGGTAGAAAAAACGCTAAAGTACTCCAAAAAAGTTTCTCTATTAGTTCTTTCCAATGGGTATCGTGGTCAGGATGTGTTGCTTTCATGTTTTTGGATTTTCTCGTTATTAAAATTCAGAAGTAAAATGAAATTGTATCTTAGGAAAATCATTCTGTGCCATTTCGAGCATCCAAGCTGATTCTGCCAGAAAAACTTCTTTACCATCTTTATCCAGCGCAATGGAGCGTTGTTTTTTCTTCATAAATTCCGTCAAATCCGCATCATTTTCAGCACTCAGCCAACAGGCTTTGTGCAGACGTACAGGTGTGTATCTGCACGATGCGCCGTATTCGTGTTTGAGGCGATATTGGATGACTTCGAATTGGAGCGCACCCACCGTACCGATGATTTTTCTATTATTCATCGTTTGGGTAAAAAGCTGCGCTACGCCCTCGTCCATGAGTTGGTCGAGACCTTTAGCGAGTTGCTTGGATTTCATCGGGTCTGCATTTTCTACATATTTAAACATTTCGGGAGAAAAGCTCGGAATCCCCTTGAAATTCAATACTTCACCTTCGGAAAGTGTATCGCCGATTTTAAATTTGCCGGAATCATGCAAGCCCACAATATCGCCCGGAAATGCCTCATCAACGACCTCTTTTTTAGATGCCATAAACGAAGTCGGACTCGAAAATTTCAACTTCTTTCCACTGCGAATGTGGAGGTAATTTTTATTACGTTCAAATAAGCCCGAACTCACCCGCACAAAGGCAATGCGATTGCGGTGATTGGGGTCGATATTCGCGTGAATTTTGAATACAAAACCCGAAAATTTATTTTCAAAAGGGTCTATTTCGCGCTCTTCGGTGTGCGTGGGTTGCGGGTGCGGAGCGATTTCCGTAAAGCAATCCAACAATTCTTTTACCCCAAAATTATTAATCGCCGAACCGAAAAATACGGGTGAAAGCTGCCCTTCACGATAGCGTTCTTCATCAAACTTATCGTACACCTCGTCTGCCATACCAACTTCTTCGCGGAGTTCATTGGCAAGGCGTTCGCCTACATGGGTTTCAAGCGTTTCGTCGTCAAGGTCGGTGATGCGGATGATATTATCTTCGTCTTCGTCGCCTGTCGTATTTGCACGAAAAAGCAGCAATTCTTGTTTATATAAATTGTAAACGCCCTTAAAATCCGGTCCCATACCAATGGGCCAACTCAAAGGGCGCACCTTCAATTTTAATTTCAACTCAATTTCGTCCAACAACGTAAAGGCGTCCTTTCCGTCTCTATCCAATTTATTGATAAAAACAATGACAGGCGTATCCCGCATCCGGCAAACTTCGACGAGTTTTTCGGTCTGTGTTTCTACCCCTTTTGCTACATCAATGACGACAATGACGCTATCCACAGCCGTTAATGTTCTAAACGTATCTTCCGCAAAATCTTGGTGACCGGGCGTATCGAGAATATTGACTTTCAAGCCATTATACTCAAATCCCATCACCGAAGTAGCTACCGAAATACCACGCTGTTTCTCGATTTCCATAAAATCGGAAGTCGTCGAGTGTTTGATTTTATTTGACTTGACTGCACCTGCGGTCTGAATCGCTCCACCAAAAAGGAGGAGTTTTTCGGTCAGTGTCGTCTTACCGGCATCCGGGTGACTGATAATCGCAAATGTGCGTCGTCGCTTGATTTCTTCTTTGAAATTCATGCTGCAAAGTTAGCAAGTTCAAGTGTCAAGTTCAAGCGCAAATTCAAGTATTCCCCATAGTCCTGATGTAAAAGCACCGCTTTCCCCAAGAAAATAACTATCAATTTATCGTTCAGCCAATAGATGGTCAATTCCGTTTTTTTTACAAAAAAGTAGAGAGAATTAGATATTTTCGACGCTATGGACGGAATTTAGCTAAATTGCGTCCACGAATAGACGGAATTTGGCTAAATTTCGTCCATAAATAACAAAAATGAATTTAATTCAAAGAAATTATTTGGATTGGATTATCAGGTGAATACTGCGACACCTATTAAACATTATCGTTAGTCTTTCGGTTATATTCTGTTGTGATTTTTAGAAAATTTTGAAATGGAATTATTTGATTTATTTAATTACGCGCTTGGTATTCGCGCTTTGATTGCGTCTATTTTAGTGGGTTTGATGTGTGGTGTGTTGGGCTGTTTTATTGTCTTGCGAAATATGTCGCTGGTGGGCGATGCGCTTGCTCATGCGGTACTGCCCGGTGTGGTGGTGGGCTTTGTGGTCGCAGGTGCGGGCGTGATGGCGATTTTTACGGGTGCAGTGGTCGCGGGCTTGATTACGGCGGCATTGATTACATGGATTCAGCATAATGTAAAAACGAAAAATGATGCAGCAATTGGTATCGTGTTTACGGCAATGTTTTCGATTGGTGTAATGGGTATCTCAAAGGTGGCACGACAAGGGGCGCACCTTGACCTCGACCATTTTTTGTTTGGAAATGTACTTGGTTTGTCGGATGCAGATTTATATTTGACGGCAGGAATTGCGGCGTATGTGCTGTTGAGTGTGGTGCTATTTTATCGGTATTTATTTGCAACTACTTTTCAGCCTGTTATTGCTGAAACGATGGGTATTTCGGTGAAAACTATTCATTACTATTTGATGTTGTTGTTGTCCTTTGCAGTGGTGGCTTCGATGCAGGCAGTGGGTGTTATTTTGGTGGTGGCGATGTTGATTACACCGGCTTCTACGGCTTTATTGCTGACAAATCGACTGAATTATATGATTGTTATTTCAGCGGTGATAGGTGTACTTGCTTCGGTAATTGGATTAATTATTACGGATTTTTACAACACTACGCCCGGTCCGGCAATGGCAGTAACAGCTACATTTTTCTATGTATTAGCAGTATTTTTCGCGCCGGAAAAAGGTTTACTATTTAAATTTTTATACAAAAGAAAAACACGCAGACGCATTCAATTTGAAGATACATTAAAACAAACCTTAAAACTACACGAGCGTGAGACTTTATCGCTTGACAATCTGAAAGAGCGATTGGGATTCAACATGAATACGCTTAGGTATAATCTTGGTCTGCTACGTCGTCAGGGTTTGGTGACACAAAGTAGCGGTGCGCTTGCCATCACACAAGAAGGCGTAAAGCAAGCCACTCGACTGGTACGCGCACACCGTTTGTGGGAAACATATATGGTGCAGGAAATGAGTATGGATGCCGGGCAAATCCACGAAGAAGCCGAAAAATTTGAGCATGTATTAAGCGATGAAGTGTTGGACGAGTTGGAGGCAAATCTCGGCTACCCGAAGCTTGACCCACATGGCGCACCCATTCCGCAGAATGATTATCAACCAGAAAAATCATTGAGTAGTTTGGCGATTAATACTGTTGGAGAAGTTGCTGAAAATCAATTGAACAACTATCTGGTTACACGCCTTTGGCAATTGGGTATCGGGCATGATGAATCATTTACTGTGAAGTATAAAACCGAAGATTTTATTGAAATTGAAATTGATAATCAGCTTGTAAAAGTACCCATGACATTGGCAGATAAGGTAAATGTGGAGTGATTTCATGGTTTGATGGTTTGATGGTTTCATGGTTTCATGGTTTCATGGTTTCATGGTTCGATTGTTTCATGGTTTCATGGTGTTTATCGCTATGTGCAATCGAACAATGAAGCCATGAAACAATCGAACAATGAAGCCATCAAACAATCGAACCATGAAACCATGAAACAATACAACAATATAACAATGCAAATCTGGTCTTACATCAAAAATCTGTTCCGCGACGTCGAAGAAAGTTCGCATGTGCGTCCTTACATACACGAGACGATAGAGCGTGGTATGTCCGAATTGGAAGGCTACGAAATGTGGAAATCAGATTTGGCACGGCATCGCTTCATGAATAGCTTGGGCGATGAATATGCGACCCATCGAATTGACCCGTCGAAAGTGGATAGGTCATTGGATTTTTTGGATACGCCTTCCATGAAAGGCTTTGTGATTCATGCGTCGATTGGGGGGTATGAACTAAAGGAATTGCGGCATTTACTCGACTACCTAAAAGAACGTGTACTGACGATAGATTACAAAATTTATGTCTCCGACCGCCGAATTTATAATCGCAATGGTAAAAACGAAATGGTAGAACGTCATTACCTCAAACCCAAAGCAAAACTCACTGAAAACGAACAAATTACTCAAGAATACGGCAATATTCGTATCGAATTAAAATGCCAAAATGACGTACCGATTAATCTGAAATTTAGCGCGACAGGTTATCACGACAGGTTGTTTGAAGAAGCAGAGGATTTTCGGGTATTAATGTCCATTTTAACAGGTTAATATGGAAACTTTTTCCGGAAAATGCAATTTAAAAGTCGTTCCTTCACCCGACTTGGAATTTACTGTAATATCTCCATGATGTCTTTCCATGATTTTTTTACAAGCTGATAAACCAATACCAGTTCCCGCGTATTCATCTTGTCCGTGTAATCTCATAAACATTCCAAATATGCGTTGGTGATATTGCTCATCAATGCCTATTCCATTGTCTTTTACGTACAAATCGCCCAACTCATCGGTGTAAATATTAATGGTGGGGTCAGAAGATTCATTGTATTTCACGGCATTTTCTATTAAATTTTGAAATAAAATAACCATATGTGTTTTATTAGCACTTACCGTAGGTAGCTCATGTACAGTGACTTGTGCATTTTTTTGGTCGAGCGTAGCGCGTAGGTTATTTTGGACGACAAGCAGTACGTCATTAAGGTCGATAGCTTCAAAAGTGATTTCTTCCTTCTCCAATTTTGAATATTCCAGTAAGTCATTGATGAGCATCGCCATCTCGTCCGAACTCCCTTTGACATATTCGAGGTACTCCAATAACTTGGGATTTAGAGGTTGTTTTTGGATTTCTTTTTCAATTAATTTCAGAAAATTACTGATGGTACGAACGGGAGCTTTCAATTGATGCGAAGCTACATAGGCAAAACGCTCCAATTCATCATTGGCAAAATGGAGTTTATCGTTATTGACTTTTAATAAATCAAGCAATTCATCCGCCTGTACCTGGTAGGATTTATTGTCCATGATGTAGGATGCAAACATTATCATACAACAGATATTGGCGATAACCAATGCATAAACTCCGGGCAATTGTGTCACATAATGCTCCATCGGACTATCCCAAAAAGCTACATATACCTGCGCCACCGCGAATGACCCAACCAACCAAACGAGTAAACCAATACGAATCTGCCATGTATTATAAAAAACTGCCAATGTAACAAAAAGTGGCGCATAAAAAACTTCTGCCCCTGATTGGTCTCCGAAAATTATAATAACACTTACGATAATAATAGGGGCAATAATATTTAATAAGAGTCGGGCAATACGATATTTTTGAAGATATTGAAGATATAAAATACCGAAAAATAGACTATATGTGATAAGTATGACAAACACATCATAGTATTTGGCAATGAGTAAACTATATATTATAGGAAAAAATCCTGCGGAAATAATAACAAAGGCAAATTGATTGAGCAACCTCACTCGCCTTCGTTCATCAAGATTGAGGCTATCTGTGATACCCAAACTAGAAGTATTATCCCATAAACGCACAAATTCACTTAACTTATTCATATACGAATAGTTTTTATGCTACATGTATGTTTGTTGCACATTGGAGGGACGTACTGTTATCACATGAGGGATAGAAAGATAAATATCGGAGATTATAAAATTAACTAATTTGTTTGTAAATACAAAATTTAAGACCAAAATAGTCAGAATATCTTAGTCAAAAATTGGTATGTTTAGAATTGTAGTTGACACTTTCGTTTTTATATTAAATTAATGTAAAATGTAAAATAATAAATTTAAAATATAAAAGTTGTAGAACGCGAGTGGACGCGAGATGTTTTTATTTTATTGATTTTTAAATTTTTAAATAATAAAAAATATGTAAATGTATCGTGTGCGTACTACAAGCACTTTTACATTTTACATTTCAAAAAAGTGTCAACTACTTTTACAGCAAATTTAAACATGCCAAAAATTCGATAAAAATTACTTAACCGGCTTCATATCAAGCACTTCCTCTGCAAATTTGAAGGTTTCTTTTCTGACTTCATCTAGATTCTTATTTTGCAAACCGGAGGGTAATACGTGCGTTCCGTTAGGAAATGCCACCATCCGCTTTTTTTCATCAGGCGTTCTGATTTTTTTCATCATCTTTTTCATGGCAGGGATAGATACTACGGGGTCGCAATTTTCGTCATCCTTGTAGTAATAGCCCAAGAAAACCGGATGTTCAATTTCTTTAAATACATCCTTATTCATCGTCGTATTCACCAAGCTACGGATTGCTTGTATGCCTTCCAGGCGATATTTCATCGTCCAATACGGATGACAAGATTCGGGCATGTTCGGTATCTCGCGATACTTACTGCCATTGACATAGCGTGCCAACTGTAAGCCCCACGGGTTCACTATCAAACGCGATTTTTTATCCTTCAAATCAATATTGGGCGAATACATGATATGTCCGTGAATCAAGTCGGGATTGTATGAAGCCACATAGGTACCTAGCGTACTTCCTGTCGAACAAGACATCAAAATCACTTTCTCGCCTAATGAAGAGCCTATCGTCATCGCTCGTCGTGCCGACATGATTAAATCTCTCGGCATCAAATCTTTAAACGACTCCGGATCCTCCACTCCATGTCCTGCAAGTAGTGGTAAATAGAGATTCGCACCGTAACGTTCCGCAAGTTCGCGATGTATCGGATCGCCCTCCATCGGGCTTGCTGAGAAGCCGTGTAAATAGACAATACTGTATTCCGTTTTTGCCTTATTGGAAGAATCTGCCCATATAATGCGAGATTGATTATTGGGTTTTAGGCTATCCAAGTTTTTATCCTTGATACGGTCTTCTATGATACTTATGGGCATACCTGAACTCGTAATTTCCAACTCAGAATCTTTCCAGTCTTCATAGTCGGGGCGTGGTCCGAATATGTAAGCCCCTAAAATCAATAATGGGATGATGTAGTACAATCGTTTCATTCGTCAAAAATAGTGAAAAATGACGAGTTGGCGAGTTGATGAGTTGTTGAATTGTCGAATTATAGTGTATTTATGACACATAAGCTACTTTGTACGATATGAAAGCCCTATTTTTAGCCAAAATAACGATGAGTTGACGAATTGATGTGTTGACGAGTTGACGAATTGTAGAATTGACGAAATAGCTACAACTCATCAATTCATCAACTCAACAACTCGCCAACTCAACAACTCGTCAACACATGTTTTCAGAACTCATCATTGGCACAATGCGTCTCGGCACTTGGGGTGCTAATTACGATACAGCTCAATGGCAAGCCTTCATAGAGGGCTGTCTTGCCCTAGGCATGACTACCTTTGACCACGCCGATATTTACGGAGATTACACCACAGAAGCAGATTTTGGGAAAGTATTGAAAAATGCACCACAACTGCGTGACAGTCTGCAAATTATCACCAAATGTGGCATCTGCCGTGTCTGTAAAAATCGCCCGAAGTTCCGCATTAAATCTTATGATTCAAGCAAGGAACATATCCTTTGGTCCGTCGATAATTCTCTTCGTGAATTACAGACTGAGTACATTGATATGCTGCTGCTGCATCGTCCTGATTACCTGATGGAGTCGGACGAAATTGCAGAAGCCTTCACCGAATTACTCTCTGCCGGAAAGGTCAAGTCCTTTGGTGTTTCCAATTTTACACCTTCCCAATTTCAATTGCTCAATGAAGCTTTTCCACTTGCTACCAATCAAGTCGAAATTTCCATCACAGCAAGGCATACATTTGAAGACGGTACGCTCGACCAATGTATGCGGCATGGCATACGCGCACAGGCATGGTCGCCGCTGGGTGGCGGAGTAATTTTTGGTGAAAATGAAATTGCTACACGAATCAAAAAAGTCGCTCAACCACTGATGGAAAAGCATCATGCTTCGCTTGACCAACTTTTACTCGCGTGGTTGCGTCGCCATCCCGCACAAATATTCCCCGTACTTGGTACGACGAAAATTGAACGGGTCAAAACAGC
>CALHBW010000377.1 GCA_937930625.1 uncultured Saprospiraceae bacterium
CTGGACTTTGGACATTAGGGAATTAGGAAATTTGGTATTAGGTAAATTGTTTTTTATCAAATAATTATAAAATAAAATTAATTGAATGTTTTTTATCTTAATAAAAATAAAATAACTGATAATCAATTACTTACGATTTAAAACCGAATTTCCCAGTTACCGAATTTCCAAAATGTCCAAAGTCCAGTATCTTAGCGCGAGTTATTTTATTATTTCACAATCCGTATCCAAGTAATGTTTAATTAATAGAACATATTTTATTTTCTCACTTCAAAATCAGCGAAATTACAGTATTAACTATGAACTATGAACTAAAAACCATGAACTGATAGCCTTCTTATCCCTTCATCAAGCCACTATCTTATCCGGCAAAAAAAATTCTCATATTATTCATTTAAAATTTTATTTTTTTTTCGTACATTTAATTTCTTTAATTTAAAGGGAAAATTGTATCTTAGTTCCCATTTTGATTTTTGGGATAACTGAATACGGGGATAAAAAAAAGCAGCTATTTTTTGAGTTTCATCTTTCGGAAATTACGTAAAGTCAAAAAAACAATATTAACAAAACATACTATACTAACTAATCAAATAATTGTGACCCCGAGTAAATATACATATATGGTAAAGACAGCAATGGGTATACGGGAGGCATTGAATGAACACTTCGGTTTTGACAGCTTCAAAGGAAATCAGGAAACCATAGTAGAAAGTGTACTTGATGGCAAAGACACCTTTGTGATTATGCCTACGGGTGGGGGCAAATCGCTGTGCTACCAACTACCGGCGTTGATGATGGAGGGTACGGCACTGGTGATTTCTCCACTAATTGCCTTGATGAAAAATCAGGTAGATTCGATACGCGGACACAGCCAGTCGGATGATGTAGCGCATTTTCTCAACTCTTCATTGAGCAAAGTACAGATACGTGCCGTCAAAAAAGCAATAGAAAACGGGCTTACAAAACTACTCTATGTGGCTCCCGAAACACTGACCAAAGAAGAAAATATAGAATTTTTTAGCAAAACAGATATCTCATTTGTAGCGGTAGACGAGGCGCACTGTATCTCCGAATGGGGACATGATTTTCGCCCGGAATATCGCCGTATTCGACAGATGATTGATGAGATTAATGCCGATATTCCTATCATCGCACTGACTGCCACAGCTACGCCAAAAGTACGCACGGATATTGTCAAAAACCTCCGAATGAGAGACGAAAATATCTTTATTTCTTCCTTTAATCGTGACAACCTTTTTTATGAAATACGCCCCAAAGGTCGCAAGGAAGACTGTGCGAAAAACATCGTCCAATTTATCCAACAACACCTCGGCAAATCAGGCATTATCTACGTTCAAAGTCGCAAATCTACCGAAGAGCTCGCTCGACTTTTGAATGTCAATGGCGTCAAAGCCGCACCTTATCATGCAGGATTGGATGCCAAGACACGCAGCAATACGCAGGATGCCTTTTTGATGGAAGATATTGACGTGATTGCGGCGACCATAGCCTTCGGAATGGGTATTGATAAGCCTGATGTTCGTTTTGTTATACATTATGATATTCCAAAAAGTATTGAAAATTACTATCAGGAAACAGGACGTGCGGGAAGAGATGGCTTGGAAGGGATTTGTGTTGCCTATTATTCGTATAAAGATATTCAAAGACTCGAAAAATTCTTGCGAGACAAGCCCGCCGCCGAGCGCGAAATGGGCGCACAATTGATGGACGAAATGACCGCCTATGCAGAGACGGGGACATGCCGCCGTCAGTTCTTGTTACACTATTTTGGAGAGCAATTTGAGCGAAGCCGATGCGGTGAAATGTGTGACAACTGCAAACACCCCAAAGAACGCCGCGATGTACAAGTGGAAATGAAAAACGCGATTGAAGCTATTCTGCAATTGAATGAAAATAATCGCATCAAACCCATCATCAGTTTCCTCACCGGAAAACGGACAAAGGAGGTGAGCGATTATGGTCTGGATAAATTGTCGCTGTTTGGTGTAGGACAAAAAGAGGAAGACCATTTTTGGAATTCGGTTTTGCGACAGGGTTTGTTGAGTAATTTGATTCGCAAAGAAATCGAACACTACGGTATACTAAAGGTGACGGAAGCGGGGCATGCTTTCGTCAAATCACCGACCAAGTTTGATATACCGATGAATCACGACCACGAAGCCCTCGCTGCTGCCGACCTTGCGAGTGCTGCTGCATTTGCCAAATCTGCCGCACTTGACCCCACCTTGCTCAGGATACTCAAAGACCTTCGTAAAAAAGTCGCCAAAGAGAAAAACGTTCCGCCTTTTATCGTTTTCCAAGACCCTTCATTGGAAGATATGGCAACGCATTATCCGACCAATCTGGATGAAATGGCAAATATTTCGGGGGTCACCAAAGGCAAAGCAACACGCTACGGAAAGAAATTTGTAGAGGCTATCGCCCAATATGTGAAAGAAAATGAAATAGAACGCCCACATGATTTTGTCGTCAAATCCGTACCCAACAAATCTAGTCAGAAGGTGGTAATTATACAGAGTATTGACCGCAAAATTCCATTGGAAGACATCGCCCGAAGTAGTCGCATGAATATGGAAGAACTCATGCACGAACTCGAAATGATTGTCAATTCAGGTACCAAACTTGACTTGAATTATTATATCGAAGAAAATGTAGATGAATACTCCCGCGAAGATATTCACGAATATTTTATGGAAGCCGACTCTGACTCTATTGAGGATGCTTTCGCCGAATTAAAAGAAGACGATATTACAAGAGAAGAAATTCAATTGATGCGAATTAAGTTTATTTCTGATTTGGCGAATTGATGCGTGGGTGGCGAGTTGGTTACGTGTTTTTTTTCTAAAAAACTATCAGATTATAAGGAACGCGGCATAAATTACGGGTTCACGAATCATACTAATATTATAATAGAACACCGATTCTGATTACAGAATCGGTGTTTCGTTTTATGTCAATTACTGCAAAGTTTCCATTCGGATAATGTTTTCCTCTAATCGCTTAGGATGTTTACCAAACCACTAATGAACAACCGTTGTCAGACGACTTACATCTCTTGTCTCTTGTCTCGCGTCTCTTATCTCACCTCTCGTTGACTACTCACCAAATACAATCCTGCAAATATCACCAAACAAGCCAATACCTGCGGCAGCGAAATCATATCTTTACCTGCGAGCATAGCGATAATAGTTGCCAAGAAAGGTTGCGAATAAATATAGGCACTCGCTGCGGCAGGACTCACCACACGCAAAGCAAGAATATTGAATAGAAAAGCAATAAAAGTTACGAAAAACAGTACGTAGAAAACCGCCCACCACACACCCGATGTGAAAGTTGCCCATTCTACCAGCAGGAGTTCTTGAATACCAAAAGGAAAGACAAAAATAAGCCCGAAAGTAAAGACCCATTTTACGATAGTCAACGGGTGATATTTTTTGAGTAATGATTTTACCAAGACCAAATACACGGCATAAAAAGTGGCATTTAGAAATAAATAAAAATTGCCCAACATTCGATTTTCACCCGGATTGTCGATGACACTTTTACCATATAATATCAGAAAAATCGCACCCGCCGCACCCAGAAAAATCCCTAGGGCTTTGCGCCAAGTGATGCGTTCACCAATCAATACGGCAGCTATCGGCAGCACCATTATCGGGCAAATCGTCACGATAAGTGAAGTATCAATCGGTGTGCTTAGACTCAAGCCCTTGAAGAAAGTCAATTGATTGACCCCTGCACCAAATATCCCACAAACCATTAGTAAAGGAAGGTCTTGCCGCTTGATTTTTTCACGAACAAATACCAAGTGTGCCATCCAAAATAAAGCACAACCCGCAAACACCCGAATCAAAATAAACCCAAAAGGAAGGATAAATTGCGGCATCACGATTTTCGCAATCGTATAGCTTGCGGCGTAAATGACCTGCACGGCGGCAAGCGCAATATGGGCGAGTGCGACACGATTCATGAAAATACTGTACTGACGACTTCAGCCGTCAAGTGAAAACTCTGTAATTGACTGCTTTAGCTGTCAAGTGAAATAAAAATTTATTTATAATTTCTTATTTTTGAGATTATTACAAATTAAAATAATGACATGCGTGACAGCTAAAGCAGTCATTACGGTAACTACGAAGTTAACATTCTAAGCAGAAAAATAGCAGCAAATTGACCAAATACGCCAACCAAATATCCCCCATAAATTTCCTGCGGAACGTGCGCTTTCAAGATAAGTCTCGCCGTACCCACCAATCCCGCTAAAAGGATAACACCAAGCAGTATCGGACGCAAATCATACAAAGGCACAGAAGTATTGACCATCGTAAAAACAACCATCGCCAAAAAACCGCCAATGCCGACTGTGTGCAAACTTATTTTCGTAAAATTATTAAGAAAAAATGCGACAAATAAGGCAAGCGTCGCACCAATCGCAAAGACCTCAAAAATATAAGGAAAAATCGTCGTTTTGTAAATATTCACCGACAACCACAAGTAGAAAATGCCCGTAGAAACGTAAGGGATAATTCGCTCTTCCCTATCTTTCAATTGCAAACTATCTACCATGCCTAATCCTCTCATCATCAACAAAGAAAACGCAGGAAAAAAGCAACTAATCCCCACGATACTGCCTATCATATAGAGCGACATGTCGCTGTCTGCGCCACCAAATTGATACGGTTCTGCCCACATCATAAAGAGCAAACCATAGGTCAGCATCAACAAAGGATGACAAATAATAGAGATGATATGTGCTGTTAATTTCATAATGTTCGAGAGGTCAGAGGTCAGACCATTTTCATTGTCAGAGGTCAGAGAATAACCTACGGACGATGTAGAGCAAATTCATGAATTTGCTCTACATTGTCCAACTTCTAATCCGTTATTTTTTCCAAAAATTCTGCTTCCGTCATCACCTCTACCGTTCCCAATTCATTCGCTTTTTTCAACTTCGAGCCGGGTTTTTCGCCGACCACCAAGATGTCCAAATTTCCACTCACCGCACT
>CALHBW010000378.1 GCA_937930625.1 uncultured Saprospiraceae bacterium
TAACGATTAATGGTTAATGATTAATACGGTTTTTTTACTGCGTAAAAAATTGGTATTTTTTATTTATGTTTCTGTTGAGATATACCTATCTAATGCCTACTATTATGTAGCGTTTGATTTTGGAGATAATAAGCGTTTGGCTGAATTAAGCGACACTTTCAGATTACCTGTTCAAACTTAGCAAATTGCATGTTGAACTTGAACTTGACGCTTGCACTTAACTATGGTTCGAGTGTATCGTAGCAGTTTAGTATAGAGGTTGTTTTGTGAATGTTTGTTTTGTGTGAGGTTCTTCGATATTTAATTTGGTATTTCATAGTAACTGTGTTCATTATGACTCCAAGTTGCAACAAAAGTGCATCAAGGGCAACTTTTATCGTTTAGCATCCAGAAAATCTCGACGAATTTTCCATTTCAACGATGAACGTTTATTTGTTATGACAAAAGTATGGCATTTTTAGATGTGACTTTTGGAGAAGTTCGGACACTTTTGGGGAATTGTAGAAAGCCGGGAACAAGCTCAATTTCAATTTTAAAGAAAATAAAAGGAATTTATCAGAACTTTTAATACAAAAAAATAGCTATTCGTAGCGGAAAGTGCTATTTTTACATAGATTCCGCTACGAATAAGTGATTGTTTTTTATGTAAATGTAAAAAAATCCACATGCAAAAATCCGCAGTCATTGGGAGAGATACACAGAAAAAGATATTTGAAGAAGCCATAAGTTCCTCAAAGTCAGAGTTTATGGTCGTATATGGTCGCCGGAGAGTCGGTAAGACATTTTTAATTAAAAATGTTTTGGGCAATCGCATTGATTTTGAAATGACGGGGATTCAAGACGGCGATTTGAGTGACCAACTTCAAAATTTTGCGGATAAATTATCGGAATTCAGCGATACAGAAATTGAAAAACCTAAAAGCTGGATGCAAGCCTTTGGCTTGCTCAAAAAATATCTGTCAAAACTGAATAGCAAAAAGAAAAAGGTCATTTTTCTGGATGAATTGCCGTGGATGGATACGCACAAATCCAAATTTCTGGGAATGTTGGGGCATTTTTGGAACGACTGGGCATTGTACAATAATGTCCTGTTGGTCGTCTGCGGTTCGGCGGCATCATGGATGATAAAAAATGTACTCAATCACAAAGGAGGTTTGCACAACCGTGCTACACAATATATGCCTTTGCAGCCTTTTACCCTTCAGGAGACAGAACAGTTTTTACAAGCAAAGAACATCAAAGCCAACCGCTATCAGGTGGTGCAAGTATATATGACTTTGGGGGGGATTCCATATTACTTGGACTTGTTGAAACCCGGGCAAAGCATCCCCCAAAACATTGACCGTCTGTGTTTTGATGCCAACGGTTTTTTGAGAGATGAGTTTGGGCGGTTGTACAAATCCTTGTTTGAAAAAGCCGAAAATCATGTATTGGTAGTCAAGGCATTAGCCTCGAAATGGAAAGGACTGACCCGCGAAGAAATCCTCGAAATCACCCGTTTGAATGACGGTGGAAGCCTGACGAAAGTATTGGAAGAATTGGAAAAATCGGCTTTTATCCAACGCTATGCTCCTTTCGGCAAAAAGAAAAAAGGCAGCTTGTACCGCCTGACCGATAATTTTTCGCTATTTTATCTAAAATTAATGGCACAGAAAGGTTTGAACAATCAAAAAGATGTTTTTTTGAAGTTGTTTAGCGACCCAAAATTCAGAGTATGGTGTGGTTATGCTTTTGAAAATACATGTTTTATTCACCACCGTCAAATTGCCAAAGCACTCGGCATCAGCACAATTTTCCACGAATTTTCGGCTTTCCAATTTTCGGGAAATGACACCTACGATGGCATCCAAATAGATTTGTTGATAGACAGAGCAGACAGCGTGATTAATCTTTGCGAAATAAAGTTTTCAAATAGTAATTTCAAACTGACACCCGCTTACAAAAAAAGCCTTCGGGAGAGAGTAGATACCTTTACAGCAATCACCGCCACCCGAAAATCTGTATTTACGACATTAATCACCACTTATGGCTTAAATAATGCAGACACGCATCTAGATGTCATTCAAAATGTCTTGACTTTAGATGATTTATTTCAAATTAATTAAGAGCCTGTTTAAAGGCTATCCATTTAACTTTGCCTAAAGCGAATACTCGTCAGACGAATCCCTTTATTCAATGCGAATATTTTATGAGACAAATCACTACATTTCATAAAAACCTTCGTCAGACGAGTACTATTCCGCAAGCAAACTTAAACATGCTCTAAAACAAATAGGTTGTATTTAAGTAATTTTCACAATAAAAAAGGCGAATTAAAACAAAAATGTTTATCTTTGCCCCATGAAAGTCGGTAAACAAGCAGGTATATTGGTCATTGCGGTAGTTATCATGGGCTACCTATATAATATGTTGTCGGGTGGCGAATCTACTACTGTAAATGATTGGCTGGAAGAAGAAGAGGAAGTAGAAGAAGAACAAGAACAATTTGAAGATATTGAAAGCACATACAAAGATTTTCTACCCATTTCAACAACAGGTAAGGTGATTGACCATCATTATTATACGCTTTCGTATTCGGAAGAACATGAGCAAGCCGAGTGGGTGGCTTACGAAACAGACATTCATCGACTGCCAAAAAATGTAGATAGAACAGACAATTTTCGCCAAGACCGTGACATTTCGACAGGCTCGGCAAGTTTGAATGATTATTCTGGTTCAGGCTACGATAGGGGACACCTTGTACCGGCGGGCGATATGCACTTTTCGCGCGAGGCGATGGACAGGAGTTTTTTGATGAGCAATATTTCGCCGCAAGACCGCAGCTTCAATCGCGGTATCTGGCGCGAACTCGAAGAACAAGTACGCGACTGGACACGCGGTTACAAACACCTCTACGTCGTCACCGGACCCGTACTCACCCAACGCGCAAAGGCAAGAATAGGAGATAATTACGTTGCCGTGCCGCGTTCTTTTTATAAAGTCTTGTTGGATTACGATAAACCTGAACTAAAAGCCGTTGGTTTTGTTATACCTAATGAACAAAGCGATAAACCACTTGATACCTATGCGGTAAGTGTAGATGAAGTGGAAGATTTGACGGGACTTGATTTTTTTGCCGACCTGCCCGATGATATTGAAGAAAAATTAGAAAGAAAATATCAAGTAGGAAGGTGGCCCTTCGA
>CALHBW010000379.1 GCA_937930625.1 uncultured Saprospiraceae bacterium
TGCGGCTGCGTCGTCATTTTCTCCCATTAATGTTGTTGGGGCAGCGTGTGTTTGAGCCATATAATTATTTACTAAATCTGCTTGATTAGGCTTGGTAAAATTATCATACAATAAAAAAGCAAGCACACCCAAAATCAGCACCGCTGCAGCTCGTTTGAGATAGTACAAAGGTTTGATTTTCGCACTTGGTTTCGTTACCGGATTTTCTTGTGCCTTTTGGTGTGCGGCTTTGAGTTGTTGCTTGAAATCGCTTTTAGACTTAGCAAAAATGACTGACCGTAACTCTACCTCATCTGCAAAGTCGGTATCGCTATCCAAGCGTTGCTCAAACTCTTGGATTTCAGCTTCTGATAATTCTTTGTATAGGTATTTTTCTATTAATGTATCTGTGTCAGTCATTTTACTTCTTTTTGTTGATTCAATAAATCATTTACTTTTTGTCGGAGGTTTTTTACACATCTTGATTTAGTTGTTTTGGCTACATTATAACTTGCATATCCCAACTCTTGCCATATATCCATTAGTCTTTTTTCTTCTTCCCAAATTTTTCCTAGTAAGCGTTTGCAAGCATCACCAAAGGTCTTCCATACTTTGAGAATGGCATTGACTTTCCTACGTTGTTCGTCATCTAATTTAGAAAATTGCGGACTAAAATCTTCGTCGTGTATGCCTTGTATGCGAGAGATGTATTCTTCAATTTTATCAACATCCAGTCTTTGTATAGGTCTTGTTTTTTTACCCATATCAAGTAGCTTGTTGTATGCAGTATTAACGATGTATCCACAGATATTATCGTTGCGAAAGTTTGGGTCTTTTATTTTCCGTCTAACGACAAAAAAAGCGTCTTGTATGGCATCTTCTATATCTTCGAGGGAGCGTTGTGACCTTGTTTTACCCCTTAGTCCTATTATCAAATCCTGATAATTGTCTGCATATAATCTATCGAAAGGCGAATCATCACCGTTTCGGATTCTTCTCATTTCTATCTCTGATAGCTTGCACATGGGTATTGATTTAGATTGAAAAAGGTGAACGTTACTGACTTCTTTTCTTTGGTGTAAATCTATAAAAATTTGTTGAATATTTCATTTCACTTACTTGGCGATTTCATAAAAATCCAAGAAAAATATGATGCGATGTTTACCTTTCTAAGCCTCACTCAATAGGATAGTGATAATCATATTTTTCCAAATTAAAATTTTAAACATGAGAATCACATTATTCATTTTTTGTTGCCTGATGATTTTAGGCGCAACAATTATAAACGCACAACAAGTAGAAATGTGCAACGGCGACAAGTCACAACGACTGGATTTAATGTCTAAGTCGGTTATATTCAATCAAGTCGGTATTAATATCAATAAGTACGATTGGAGTAACCCCGATGTCAACTGCCATATTAATGAGACGATTTTGAATCTGAAATCACGAAATTCCTATAATTATTTGGGTTCCACCGGACTTGGGCTTGGCATTGGTATGATAGCCGGTGGTGCTTACTTGGCATCCTTCGATTATGGTGGCGGTGGATATATCGCAGGTGGTGCTATCTTGACTGGTGGTGCGGTGTACCTGCTTACTTTAGCAGCCAAGAAGAAGAAAAAACATAATTATCACCTCGACCAAGTCAATAAGTACTATCGTAGTCAGGGCTTGTTTTAGTTTTTTTTAATATGAAGCCCTGTAACTCCAAGTCATTACATTAATCAATTCAAAATTTAAAATACTATGAGAAATTTATATCCAATTACTAAATGTATTTTTTTATTACTGTTAATTTTACTCTCTGTGCAGAAAATTATTGCTCAAAATCCCGAGGCTAATACAATTATAGGAATAGAATCGGCGATAAAAAATAAACATTTGAATATGCAGTTTTCTGATTACAAACTGTATCAGATAGATATTAATGAAATTCGTGAATTGCTGTCGTATGATAACTATATTGAAATAGGAATACAATTGGGAAATATTCGATTTGCCGAATTAATGGAGCGTAGGGTATTTATTGATTCAAATACCAATATCAAACTTATTGGCGAATATGGACTCGTTGATTATGAACAAGTTAATTTTCAAAAATTACAACGTACTTACCGTGGTTTTGAAAACGGCAAGAATCGAATGAGTGTTAATACTGACTTCTTCAATTTAAGTTTTGAATTTGAAGATAGCTATTATCACTTAGAACAATTAAAAACTTACCAAAAAGACGCTAACGCAGATTTATTTATTTTATACACGGATAAGGATGTCAATAACCAGCATGGTTTTCAGTGTGTAACCCAATTCAACGATTACATAAAGACTGATGATAAAGCAAGTCAAAAAAATAGCGATGTAGATAATTGTATAGAAATTGAAATATCTCTTGCGATAGACTATGCAATGTATCAAGATTTTGGAGAAAATCAAGACAATGTTTTAAATCATCTCTTTAGCTTATTAAATGGAGTTGAAGGACTTTATCATCAATTTAATGCAGAATTTAAAGTTATTCAAACAGCTACGGAAACTGCCAATTATCAGACTTGGGGAAATACGATTGATGGAAGTACGATGCTAAATAATATTGGGAATTGGGGAGAACAAAACTTTACTGAAATTTTTGATGTTGTCACGCTCTGGACGGGAATCGATCTTTATGGATATTCTAACGGAGATTATGTAGATATTGCTGGTATTGCAAACTTTGAAGGTGTATGTAATTCTTTGAGATATAATATTGTCGAGAATTTTTCTTCTAATACATCAAGTCTTCGTGTAGCGTGGGCACATGAAATCGGACATAACCTAAATGCTCCACACGATTCAGGTTCTGGATATGTAATGACTGCCTCTGTATACCCAAGTGCAACTGGATTTTCTTCTCAATCTGTCGATATAATTAATAACTATATTAATAGTTCTTCTGGTTGGTGTATAGAAGAGTGTACTGGCGGAGGCGACGAAGATATATTTATCACTAATGCCTCCCTTTCTTCTACAAATGTAAGTTGCGGTAGCGAAATTACGATGTCTTGCACACAAAATTATTCTGGCAATCAATTAGACACAAACTTACCAACATTTGACTTGGATTATTATTTATCAACCAATACAACTTTAGGAAATTCAGATATTCTCATTGGTAGTGACGGCTCAGGTTTGGGTAGTGATGACCCTTCAAATAATGAAAGCGATTCAGGTATAATTCCTGCCGATACACCAGCCGGAACATATTATATTTTATTCGTATCTGATGCAGACAACGAATTGTCAGAAACAAATGAAAATAATAATATTGAGTACATTCAAATACAAGTTTCATGCGGTGGCGGTAATGAAGACATCTTCCTAACCAATATTTCTGTTTCATCTACAAATGTAAGCTGCGGCAGCAACATCACCATGTCCTGTACCCAAAACTACTCCGGTAATCAACCGGATAGCAACTTGCCAAGTTTTGACTTGGACTATTATTTATCGACTAATACCACTTTTGGAAATTCAGATGTTTTATTAGCGGGTGACAGCTCGGGCTTGGGTAGCGACGATACCTCTAATAACGAAACCGCTACGGCTGCGATTCCGGCAGATACGCCATCCGGCACATACTATATTTTATTTGTAGCAGATGCAGATGATGAATTATCCGAAACGAATGAAAATAATAACGTTGAGTACATTCAAATACAAGTGACTTGTGGTGGTAATGATGATATTTTCCTAACCAATGTTTCTGTATCTCCTACCAATGCAGCTTGTGGCACCGAAGTTACAATGTCTTGCACACAAAACTATTCCGGCAATCAATTAGATACAAATTTACCAACATTTGACTTGGATTATTACTTGTCAACCAACACAATTTTAGACAATTCGGACATCCTATTGGCAGATGACGGTTCCGGTTTAGGTAGCGACGACCCTTCTAATGATGAAAACGCCACCGTGCTCATCCCTTCCAATATATCTTCCGGTACATATTATATTTTATTTGTAGCGGATGCCGAAGACGAGTTATCCGAAACGAATGAGAACAATAATATTGAGTACATCCAAATACAAATTGAATGTAATGAGGAAGAAGATATTTTCTTGACTAATCCCTCTGTCTCCAATACAAATCCAAATTGTGGTGACGATATTATTTTATCCTGCACACAGAATTATTCCGGTAATCAGCCGGATGCAAATTTACCGTCATTTAATCTTGCTTATTATCTTTCTACAAATATAATCTTGGATAATGCTGATATTTTCTTGACTTATGATGTTTCGGGTATTGGTAGCGATGATACTTCGGAAGATGAAACCGGTACAGGTACAATTCCTGCAGATACACCGCCCGGCACGTACTATATTTTATTTGTAGCGGATGCAGATGATGAATTATCCGAATCAAACGAAAATAATAATATCGAATATATTCAAATACAGGTTTCGTGCGCTCCGACCACGTATACTGTAAGCGTTGCTGCCAGTCCTACCAATGGTGGCACAGTTGCAGGAGGTGGTATGTACACAGCAGGAAGCAATGCAACTGTGACTGCAAGTGCCAACTCAAATTGGACATTTACCAACTGGACACAAAACGGTGCAGTGATTACTAATGCGCCATCTTACACATTTGAGGTGACATCCAACCGTAGCTTGGTAGCAAATTTCGCTTACACGTCACCACCACCTTCTGCCTGTCGCCAATCAGATTCTCTTGCCCTTGTAGCCCTTTACCAAAGTACCAACGGAACAAATTGGGGAATTACTTGGCAACTCGCCCAAGCCATCAGCACATGGCACGGCATTACGCTCAATGCGGAGGGCTGCGTTACGCATATTAACCTCAACCAAAACAATTTAGTGGGAACTATTCCGCCCGAAATCGGCAATTTATCGGCTTTGATACGCTTGAATATGCACAGCAATCAACTGTCGGGCAGCATACCCGCTACGATTGGTAATTTGAGTGAGCTGCGTCAAATTTGGTTATTCAGCAACCAATTGAGTGGTCAATTGCCACCTGAAATTGGTAATTTGAGCAATTTGACGCATCTCGGTATTGGCGGCAACCAACTCACAGGAACTATTCCGGCATCTTATGGCAATTTGAGTAACTTGGGATTTTTTACTGTAAAAAACAATCAACTTTCAGGATGTTTTGATGAGAATTTGCTCAATATATGTGGTGTCGCAAATGACGGGCAAATCAATACAGGCAATAACTTTTCAACTACATGGAGTACCTTTTGTGCTACCGGAGATGGCGGATGTATGCCACCACCGCCACCACCTTCAACTTGCAGATACATGGATTCGCTCGTATTGATACAGTTGTACCAATCTACGAATGGCGTAAACTGGAATACTGTATGGAATACCGCCATGCCCATACATATGTGGCACGGCATTACGCTCAATGCAGACGGGTGCGTAGAGGAAATTAATCTTCCAAACAATAATTTGACAGGAATAATTCCTCCTGCAATTGGCGAATTGGCAGCCTTGACTCGTTTGAATATGCACACTAATAACTTATCAGGCAGCATACCCAGTACGATTGGTAATTTGAGTGAATTGCGACAGATTTGGTTATTCAAAAATCAATTGAGTGGTGAACTACCGCCCGAAATTGGTAATTTGAACAAGCTGACTCATTTTGGTGTAGGTGCTAACGAACTGACAGGAACTATTTCCGGAACTTATGGCAATTTGAGCAGCTTAGGGTTTTTCACTATTCCGCATAATAATCTTTCGGGATGTTTTGATGAAAACTTGCTCAATATTTGTGATGCAGCAGGTAATGCAAACATCAATTCAGGCAACAACTTTGATGCACTGTGGAGTGATTTCTGTGCAAATGGGACAGGAAGTTGTTCGCCACCGCCACCACCGACCAATTGTAGTACAGATTCGCTGATTATGGTTGATTTGTATTACGCGACCAACGGTCCGAATTGGACGACTACATGGAATCTAAGCGACCCAATGAGTATGTGGCATGGTGTGACACTCAATGTGGATGGTTGTGTACTCGAAATCAACCTTCCAAATAATAATTTGGTAGGTACGCTACCTGCTTCAATTGGCGGATTCTCGGCTTTAACCCGCTTCAATTTGCATAGCAACCAACTTTCGGGTAGTATTCCGACTTCGATTGGCAACGTTACAACCTTAGAGCAAATCTGGTTATTTAGCAATCAAATGACCGGTACACTGCCACCCGAAATTGGTAATTTGAGTAATCTGACGCATCTTGGTATCGGTGGCAATCAATTCACAGGCAGCATTCCGGCATCGTATGGCAATTTGAGCAGTTTAGGATTTTTGGCACTCAAAAATAATAATCTTTCAGGTTGTTATGATGCCAATTTAGCGAATATCTGTCATGCAGGAACGGATTCAAGAGTGAGTAGTGGAAATAATTTTGCTGCGTCGTGGAGTAGTTTCTGTGCATCGGCGACAGGGTGTTGCAATTGTCGTTTGGATATGAGTGGATATGAGTTCGGTGATGATTCGCTTGATGGAAATACTATTACTCTCTATCCAAATCCGGTCAAAAATACTCTTCACATCGCATATTCTGATGACCAACAAATACAAGAATTGATATTATTTGATATGAACGGAAAAACAGTCCGTACTTTTGAGTATCCTGCTAATCAAGTGGATGTCTCCGGTATGCCACAAGGAATTTATGTGGTCAAAGTCGCTATTGAAAGTGGCGTGGTATATCGAAAAATTGTCATTGAATAAAGTCGATGAGTGCGTGCGGTACAGCCGCACCACGTACGTGTGTAATACGTAAGGAAGTAAGTGCCTTCCGATACCGAAGGGTATCGGAGGCACTCCTTTACTTGCAAATTTATTATTATTTTCACTCATCAAAAATCACTAATTATGAAACACTTAATCAAAAAATGGCTTTGTATTTTACTTACTTTTTATGCCTCATTTGGCTTTGCACAGGTGAATGTGCAGGACTCTTTGGAGTTGATTCGTTTTTATCATGATGTTTGTATTGATTGTCCTTTGGTGTGGGATTTTTTGGAACCTGTGGAGAGTTGGGAGGGGGTTACCGTAGCATTTGGATATTTGAGGGAAATCAACCTAAGTAATGAAGGACTCAACGGAACACTCGCAGACTGGAATTTCCCGGACCTTTTTGAATTACACTTGGAGAATAATAGTCTCATAGGAGGTCTTCTTGATTTTACAGGAATGAGTAGTTTGCGAGAGCTTGATTTGGATGACAACCAACTCTCCGGTGCAATTCCAAATTTTACAAATTTACTTAATTTGGATTTACTTGATTTAAATGATAATCAGTTCTCCGGTGGAATTCCGATATTTACCACAATGCTTAGTTTACAACATCTTGATATAGGTAATAATCAACTGACAGGTAGTATTCCTAATTTTAGCTCAAATGCTTTAGAGGAACTTCATATTGGTAATAATTATCTTAGTGATACGATTCCAAATTTCTCTAATTTGCCAAATCTAAAAGATTTATATATCGGAGAAAATGATTTGGTCGGAAATATTCCTGATTTTGCTAACTTATCCTCTCTTGAGGAATTGACAATTCGGAACAATTATGATATAGTCGGAACAATACCTGATTTTAATCTACCACAACTGATAAGACTAAAAATAAACAGAACTGATGTATCGGGTACGATTCCTGACTTCAGCGGAATTACCATCCTAAATTATCTCAATTTAGAAGAAAATGAGTTGACAGGAGAAGTACCGAACTTTAGCCAAATGCCATATTTAGAAGATATTATTCTGAGTTCAAATGAGTTAACAGGAGAAATTCCAAGTTTTGAACACTTAACATTGTTAGAATACATTCGGTTAGAGTATAATGAATTGACAGGAGAAATACCGGATTTCAATCACCCTGAATTAACTAATATTAATTGTAAGGGTAATGAATTAACAGGTTCTATTCCATTATTTTCAAATTTACCAAAATTACGCTTCTTTGACCTAAGTATTAATGAGCTTACTGATACACTACCGCATTTTACAAATCCACTATTAGAACACATCCGTTTAAATTATAACCAACTCACAGGCTCAATACCTGATTATGCTACATTACCTAATATAGAAGAAATCAATTTGAGTGACAATCTATTAAGCGGATGTTTTCTACCAAGTTTTGTTCAATTTTGTGGTAATGATAATTATAATTTTACTGATAATGAGTGCCTTCCCAATAATGGTGATTTAACTTTATTTTGCGATAACAACATGGGAACTTGTAATTACAGTCCCGAAACCGACTCACTCGAATTGGTGTATTTTCAAGAAAATATCTGTACAGATTGCATACTTTGGGATTTAAACCAGCCTATGAGTACATGGCAAGGCGTGACGACCGATTCCATCGGAAGAGTGACCGAGTTGATATTACCCAAAATGAACCTCAACGGTACTCTTGTCAATTTGAATTTATCAGAATTACAAAAAATTGATTTGGATAGTAACAGAATCATAGGAGAGTTACCGTGCTTTTCTAATTTGCCAAATCTGACGAATCTCTATATGCCCGATAATCTGTTTGAGGGGGAAATACCCAACTACAATCTACCCAATCTTATAAGTCTGAACCTAAGTGGAAATCAGCTTGGAGATGTATCCACATATGTATCGGGTACTATACGAAAGAGCGACATTCCAAACTTTAGTTATTTGTCCAATTTGGAATACTTGTCACTTGGTTATAATCAACTTAACGGCTACATTCCAAACTTTGATAAATTACCAAAGCTAAAATTACTTTTTTTATCGTTTAATCAATTAAGTGGAAATGTTCCCAAGTTCGATATGGTGCCAGACTTGGATACTATTCTATTGAGTTACAATTATTTAACAGGCAATATTCCGAGTTTTTCTACACAAACAAATCTCACTTCCCTACACCTAGAATATAATCGACTTGACGGCTGTTTTCCTGCCGATTTACAAAATTTATGTGGAGTACCTGATATTTCCATAACGGAAGGAAATATTTTTCCTGATAGTGTTACTTTAGAAAATTTTTGTGCAGGTAATATTACATGGTGGCAATGCACAGGGTTAGTTCCCCTCGCAGATTCGCTCGAATTAGTACGATTTTATAATGAAACTTGTGCAGGTAAAGAAGATTGCAGCCTAAATTGGGATTTTGAGCGTCCTGTCAACTCTTGGTGGGGAGTTGGAGTATTGGATAATAAAGTACAATGGTTGACTACATCCGGTGTGGGACTTAGTGGAACATTACCGGATTTAAATTTACCTTATTTAGATGAATTAAATTTAGAAAATAATTATTTATCCGGTCAAATACCTTATTTTACTTACTTGGATTCATTAGGAAAAATATATTTGGGATATAATAATTTTGAAGGAGAGATACCCGATTTTAATTTACCTAAATTAGGTATTTTAAATCTCCAGAGTAATTCTGAATTGGAAGGTGAATTGCCGAATTTTAGTGCTTTGACTAAGATGTTTCGTCTCCAAATAAGCCGTACTGGCATAAGTGGTAAGATACCCGACTACAGCCACATGGATAGCCTATTCGAACTCACCTTGCACAGCAATAGATTAAGCGGAACAATTCCTAATTTCAATTTCTCAAAACTCTGCACACTTAATCTTGCTTCCAATAGATATCTTGAGGGGGCAATTCCTAATTTTGACGGAATGCCTGAGTTGCAATTTCTCTCGCTAGGACGGAATCAATTAACCGACACTATACCGAATTTTGACTCATTACCAAACTTAGTAGAACTTGGGCTTTACAATAATAAACTAACAGGGAATATACCAAATTTTATACATTTGTCACAATTGAGCTACATCAATCTCGCACGCAATAATTTAACGGGCGGTATTCCTGAATTTCCTACTTTGTGGAGCCTGATAGATCTTGATTTATCAGGTAATGAATTGACCGGAGAAATTCCCGACTTTTCGGGAACACTCTTTTTGGTATGGCTTGACTTAGACGATAATAAACTAAGTGGCTCAATGTCTGGTTTATTGACACTGCCTTATCTCTACGACCTTGATATAGATAAAAATTATTTTACTTTTGATGAAATACAAGAGTATCTAACATTTAGTAACGTTACTGATATTGACTACTCCCCTCAATACCACGGCAATATTCAATCTTACGTACCGGATGCAGGAGATACACTTACCTTGAGATTGTCAGAGCCTCTACCCGGTGTAGATAACGATAATGTAAGCTACCAATGGAAAAAAGAGCCTAACGAAGATGAGGAAATGACCGTAGGTATGGATTCGATTTATTTGATTGAAAATATGGAACCTTCTGTACATTCGGGCATCTATCAGGTGTATATGACGGATACCTTGCGCGTACCTGATTTGGAAATTATCAGCGAGCCTATACTCTTGCGGGCTGAAGGATATGATTTGCAAGGCGAACCGGTTGTAGAAGGTGAATTAATCGTCGAATTTAGTGATTGGGAAAGCAAAACTGCTTATGAGGAGCAATTTCTCAACCCAAGCGGAGGCGAACCTATTGATAGTTGCAATTGCAATCGGTTGATATACTTGTGGAGTTTACCGGACAATGCAGCTGCGTATAATTTTTTACTTGACATCAATACCAATAAGCATTCGCAAAATGCAGAAGGCGACGCAGACGGTGGTTTCAATAATATCTTGGATGCCGAACCTATCTCGGGTACGCAGGGTTGGACTTGGAGAGGCAACTACCCGCATGTATATAACGATTCTGTCACTATATTTTTACTGGATTCAGGTACAGATACACTGAATTGGGATGCAGATACTTATTTAATTCCCGAAGCACCGCTTGACGATTGTTATGGCATCGCTCCTTCTTCGGGATTTGATTATACTGATACATTGAATACAATAACTCCTCAATTTATAGACTCTACGGGACACGGCACTTATGGTATGCGAACTATCAGCGAACATACAAATGACTTTATGAATATGAAAATAGTGCCGCTAAAGGTATTTGAAAAAGACGGTAAGGGTACATTATTCGACTTTATTTGTGCTTTGTATCATGCGATTGACCATGGTGCTGATATTATCAATGTGAGTGCGGGCTACTCCGGTCAACCTTCCAAAATTCTGGAGAATGCCCTTATCCAAGCCCGTCTAAATGAGCAATTTATAGTAACTGCCGCAGGCAATGAGGGGGTCAACTTAGATAGCTTCCCACAGTATCCTGCTTATTATTCTGACAAGTCATTTACCATTCAAATAGAAGAACAGGACAGCACCGTACAATTGACCAATGTCATTTCAGTAGCCGCCATCAATTCGGAGGATAGTCTATGGCAAAACTCTAACTATAGTGCCTCAACGGTCACCTTGTCAGCCTATGGCGAAAATATGAGTGGCTACTCGCACTTGGGCGAGGAAGTATCTTATAGTGGCACCTCTATTGGCACATATTACGTAACCAAACAATTGGCAACTGAAATAGCGCGAAATAACTCAAGAGAACTTGACACAATTTGGCAAAATTTTAAGGAAGACTATCTACGGGATTGCCCTGCAACTGAGGGCTTGACCCAAACCGGCAAATGCCTTGACATTCAACTTCAAGTGTATGGCAACTTCCACGTTTTTTTGGAAGGTGCATTTGATATTACAGGCGATACAATGCGTACCGACCTCAATACGCTACATCGCCTTTTACCGGGACAAACTGACGTTGCACTCAACCACACAGCTGCCACACAGCCTTATGATATTGCACCATTTAACTATAATGGTACAGAAAGTGTACCTTCAAGATTAGATGATTATCCGCCGGAAGTGGTGGACTGGGTACTTGTTTCAGCACGTACTGATACATCTACGGTCAGCCGTACTGCCGCTTGGTTACTCAAAGATGGTCAGATACAATTCCTTCAACCTCTTTTTGATGAACTTCATGCCGCACCTGATTCTATTTACATTGTCATTGAACATCGCAATCATATGGGAGTCATGTCTCCCGAAAAACTACCTGTAAAGAGTGATATCATCACTTGGGATTTTACCACACAGGATAGTTATACTTCATCTAGTACAGGACAAGCCATGCTCAATAATTTGCGCTGGGGAATGTTGGCAGGTGATGCCAATAATGATTTTGATATTAACGGAGATGATAAAGTATCTTGGGTGGAAGATAATGGAAAATTTACACTTTATCTACCCGCCGATTTCGATATGAATGGAGATGTAAATGGCAATGATAAAGCATATTGGTTTCAGAATAATGGTAAATTTTCAAGCGTTCCTCAATATTGATTTTATATTTTTATTCGTATAATTTCAAAAAGCAATAAGAGCCAACGTATATTCGTAGAAAAATATGAATATGCGTTGGTTTTTTATTTTAATATGTTTTCTGTCAATAGATGTTTATGCACAATCGGACTTATTCAGCATTCATCCTAAAAAAGGTTGTGACTGTGGGAAAATGGATAGTACCATAGTTAGTCAGGCAGAATATGCCGTTGAGTCAGGTATGGTGTCTGATACGCTTAAAGCTTGTTATCTTCACTGCATCGGACTTGGATATTATAGACAACAAAACCACGTAAAAGCCATTGGATTTCACGAGCAGGCTATTGAGGTACGCAAAACATCTCAACGAGCATTTATGTGGAAATCGCGTTATATGATTGGTTTGTCATACAAAGCATTAGATTATTTTAGTAAAGCGAGAGATTATTTTTTAGTCGCTCATTCCGACAGCGAAGCCAATAAAGAACCAAAGTACAAAACAACTATCCCCAGAATGCTTGCTCAAGTCTATGTTGAATTAGGAGAACTTCAAAAAGCCGAACAATATGCTTGGGAGGCAGTAAAAGCCTACGATACCAACAAACTTTATCAAGGTCATGCCTACAATATGCTGGCTACCGTAATGGGAGAAGAACCACAAAATATCGAAAACAAAGAACTTGCACTTCAACATTCAGATACGACTATTCAACTATATGAGCAATTAAGTAACAAAACACGTATTGCAGAAGCATTGAATAATAAAGCTAATATCTTAGGAAGATTAGAGCGTTACGATGAATCTATCCGTACCTATCGGTCGGCACTCAAATTATATAATAAAAAATCAGAACTCTATGCTGAGACATTAAGTAATGTGGGAAGTGATTTGGCAAAAAACGGAGATACCACAGCAGGTATAAATGCACTTGAAAATTCACTCAAAATCAAGAAGGACACACTTCATAAATCCTATGCCTATACCTATGCTTTCAGTCATGAAAATCTTGGAGAAATCTATGCTCAAATGAAAGATTACGGTAAATCACTAAAACACTACCAAGATGCCCTCCAAAACCTAACCACCAACTTCCGAAATGACAACATCCAACAAAACCCCAATCCAAAAGACAGCACGCTCTACGTGTACAACAAAATAGACCTCATCCGCGTCCTCCACTTGAAGGCAAGTGCAGCCTTTAAATATTACAAAAAAAATAAAGACATAGCCTACCTCAATTTAGCCGAAAAAACCTACAACACCGCCTTCGATTTCCACAACCAACTCCCACAACAAATCACCACCCAAGAATCCCGCCTATTCCAAGCGGAAGTCATTGTACCATTTATAGAAAATGCTTTGGCAGTGGCTTACGAATTGCAACAAACCCAAGAAAAAACACCCGAAACCGCTTATCGTTTTATGGAAAAAAATAAAGCGACAGTGTTAATGCAAGCCATCAATGAAAATAAGGCTTTACAATATGCCGGACTACCCGATAGCCTCTTAAATCAAGAAAAAGAGCTACGCGAAACCATCACCGCTTACGAAAAACAACTCAACGATGCCCGTCAAAATGAAGAAAAAGAGAAGATAAAACAATATGAAAATTTATTATTTCAACAAAAAAACACCTACGACCAACTCGTCAGAAATTTAGAAAAAAACCACCCCGAATATTATAATTTAAAATACAAACAAAACACCACGACCCTAAAAGACGCACAAAATTATTTAGACAGTGAAACCGCGATATTAGAATATTTCGTCGGCGATAACAGCGTGTATGTTTTGGCAATTGAAAAAAATACCGCACGTCTGCATCGCTTGGAAAAACCCAAAAACTGGAATAAAACACTCAATGATTTTCGTACAGATATAAGCGATGCAAGTACAGAACTTTCATTTACAGCGAATGCACACCAACTCTACCAATGGTTAATACCGGAATCACTCAAAAACCCAAATCCTAAGATAAAACGCCTACAAATCATCCCCGATGCACAACTCAATTATCTCCCATTCGGACTGCTGCTTACAAAGGACAACTCGCAGAAAACCAACTATGATTTGTCTTATTTACTCAAACAAAAATCCATCAGTTACGCTTATTCCACCACTTTATTATTAGAAAATCAACAACAAAATCGCAGCGAAGCATCATATTTATACGGAGGTTTTGCCCCAAAATACGACGGTGTTGAACATGACAGCTTGCCCGATGGATACAAAAATGTAAAAAAACAAGCTACAAAATTTAAATGCGAACCCTTCCTCGCCAACCAAGCCACCAAAAAGCAATTCACAGACAATGCCGACCAATTCCAAATCCTCCACCTCTCCATGCACGGCATATTGGATGATGAAAACCCTTTATATTCAAAATTAATATTTGCCGATACCGCTCTCTACGCAACTGACCTCTACAACACCCGTCTCAATGCCGACCTCGCTATCCTCAGTGCCTGCAATACCGGTACTGGCGAAATCAAAAAAGGCGAAGGCGTGATGAGCCTTTCAAGGGCATTTACCTATGCCGGATGCCCGAGTTTGCTGATGAGTTTATACTCCGTACCTGATGTTAGTACGGCAAAAATAATGACTACCTTTTTAGAAGAACTCAAAAAAGGAAAAACCAAAGACAAAGCCCTCCAAACCGCCCAAATCAAATACCTCGAAAACGAACCTGCATTACATCCCGTTCACTGGGCAGGCTTCGTACCTTCGGGCAATATGCA
>CALHBW010000380.1 GCA_937930625.1 uncultured Saprospiraceae bacterium
ATTTGATATTTTACAACTTGTCCCGACGAATGACGGGATTTTACATTTCAAAAAAGTGCCAACTACTTTTACCACAAATTTAAACATGCCAACATTTTTGTTGAGATAATTCCCAAAACAATAACAAGCAACGTATATTCGTAAAAATATGAATATGCGCTGGTTTTTTATATGGATAATATCCTTGCCTTTAGGTGTTTTTGCTCAATCTAATTTTGTGAAAATTGACACAATAAAAGGCTGTGATTGTAGAAATGTAAGCACTTCAAACCTACATCTTGTAGAAGAAATTATTAATACCGCACAGGCATCGGATATGCTTACAGCTTGCTATTTTCATTGCCTTGGTGTGTTTTATTATAATGATTACAATTTTCTCGAATCAATCAAAAATCATGAAGATGCGCTTGCCTTACGCAAAAAACATCACAGGGAATTTGTATGGAAGTCTTATTATGGACTGGGTTTAGTATACAACGACTTGGGTATGTACCAAAAATCACAGTCTTTTTTGCAAACAGCTTATGTTACCGAAGGTGTCAAAAGAACTGTGGACTCAATAGAGATGCTTCGCATAATGGCTAATAATTTGTTCGAAGTAGGAGAACTCCGGCAAGCTGAAAACTATGCTATCCAAGCTGCTCAAATTGAAACCGACAAATTATGGCTTACAGCGGATGCTTCCAATAATCTTGCTGAAATACTTGGTAGAGAAGAACAAAATAAAGACAACAAAAAACGCGCTATCGAATATGCTGACATGACCGTTAGTCTGTACAGAGAATCCGGTGAGGAGGAATATTACATTGCTCAAGCCCTTAACAATAAAGCAGTTGCCTTGAGCAACCTAGGGCGTTATGATGAAGCCATTAAAACCTACAAATTAGTACTCAACATATACGACGAAGATACAGAACCTTACGCTGAAACTCTGAGTAATATGGGGAGCGACCTAAGTAAAAAAGGAGATCATTCCTTAGCAAAAAAAGCACTTGTTCAATCTCTGAAAATTAAGCGCGATTTGTATCAAAAAACATATGCCTATACATATGCCCCAGAGCATGAAAACCTCGCCGAAAACTATGATGCCCTTGGCGATATGTATAAAACATTAAAACACTACCAACTCGCCCTCATCAATCTCACAGATAATTTTCGCAACGAAGACATCAACACCACCCCGAAAGTAAAGGATAATTACTACGTATATAACAAACCTTATCTTTTGCAAGCTCTCGACCTCAAAGCCCAAGCCGCCCTCAAAAGCGGCAACACCGACCTCGCCCACAGCACCTACCAAGAACTCGACGCATGGATAAACGAATTTTACAAAGACCTCTCCACCAACCAATCCAAACTCACATGGATAGCCCGCGCACACGACATGTACAGCCACGCGATAAAAGTCGCATTAGAAAAAAATGACAAAGAAAAAGCCTTCCAATACGCCGAAAAAGCCCGCGCCGTATTGCTTTGGCAGAGCCACTCGCAACAGGCAGCTTTAAGTTTGTTGAATGATGAAGAACGAGAAAATTACGATGATTTATTGGCACAAATTCGACAGGCAGATTACAACTATCGTGATGCAGCAGATAAAGAAAAAGGCGAATTAAAACGGAAATTAGACTCATTAAACCGAGAGTTTGACCAATTTGAAAAAATACTAAGCGACAGCACCCCCGAATACGCCCAACGAAAATACCAACCCAAAAACATTAGCCTAAAAGATGTTCAAAGAAATATGCTCAATGACAGCACTGCACTCCTTGAGTATCATTGGTCAGCAGATGACATGCTATACATTTTTACCCTTACAAAAAATGATATTTATGTAGATAACATTCAATTGGACAGTACTTTTCATAGCCAAATCCAAGAGTTCTACACCGAAATAGGCAATGACGGTGACTTCTCCAAATTCGTCACGCCCGGCTATCCGATATACCAGACAGCATTTGAGCCAATACTCAAACATCTCCCCAATAACATCAAAAAAATCACGCTATTACCCGACGGCAAACTCAATTACATCCCTTTTGAAGCCCTGCCTACAAAAAATGACGTGGCGAATGTCCATTATCTCATGGACGACTACCTGTTCAATTATCGTTATTCATGTGGAAATTACAGCGATAGCAAAGTCTCGGACGCTATCCATACCACATTGTATGTTGCCCCCGAATTTGACGGAAAAAATAATCTGCCGCAACTCAAAAACCCTAAAATATCAAAGCATTTAAATTATGGTAAATTAATTAAATTAACCGAAAAAAAACCAACAAAAGAGAACGTCACGCGGGAAATATTCGATGCGGATTTAGTCCATTTTCACACCCATGCCGAACAAGGCAGAAAAGGCACCGGCAAAATTCACTTGTACGACGGCGGCGAACTCACGCAAGACGAAATACAAGGACTAGAACTTAAACCACCGCGCCATGCTGTACTTAGTGCTTGCGAAACAGGCATGGGTGATTTGAGTAAAGGAGAAGGTGTATTGAGTTTGGGTTGGAGTTTTGTCTATCGCGGTGTGCCAAGTGTCGTGATTAGTCTTTGGAAAGTTAATGAGAAATCTACGGGCGAATTGATGAAAAATTACTACCAATTACTCAAAAAATATCCCGCCGATGAAGCCCTGCAAAAAGCTAAAATAAAATTAAGAGAACAAGGAAAACATCCCTATCATTGGTCAGCTTTCATTCATACGGGCAATCCGCCTACCTTACATTTCACCCAAAATCTCTCCAAATATCTCTA
>CALHBW010000381.1 GCA_937930625.1 uncultured Saprospiraceae bacterium
AACAGGTAGAGCAAATTCATGAATTTGCTCTACCTGTTTGTCCAACTTAAAACTTCGTCTTAAACTTAAACTTATAAATGCATACATTATCATCTTTCAATCAATTATCGGCAGAAGAAGCGAAAGCGGTGCTATTCAAATGTTGTGGTTCAAGCACTTGGGTAGATAAATTGATGAATCATTTTCCTTTTGACAGCGAAAAGATACTCTTTGAAAAAGTAAATGACATCTGGTACAAAGGAACGAGCGAAGCCGATGCTTTGGAGGCATTTAGCCACCACCCGAAGATTGGCGATGTAGAAAGTTTGAAGAAAAAATTTGCCAACACCGCAGATTGGGCGTCCAACGAACAAGCCGGCGTAAACAGCGCAGCACAACAAACGATTCAGGAATTAGCGGATTATAATGAGAAATATTTCGAGAAATTCGGCTACATTTTCATCGTCTGCGCTACGGGAAAATCGGCATCCGAAATGCTACACCTTCTGAAAGAAAGAGTCAGCCACTCCCCTGCCGAAGAATTGGAAATCGCCAAAGGAGAGCAACATAAAATCACCTTAATTCGACTGAAAAAACTCATTCAATTTGAAGAAAATTACTGGAATAAAGTCAGTCAAATCACCACGCACATACTCGACACGTCCGTAGGTACGCCCGCGAAAGGCATTTGTATAAAATTAAAAAAACAAGTCGAAAATACATGGCAAACCGTCTCGCTCGGCATCACCGATTCCGATGGCAGAATCACCGATTTGCTCCCTGCTGGAATTGATTTAGCAAGTGGTCATTATCAAATGTGCTTCGACACCAAAGCCTATTTCGCTGCACAAAATAAAGTGAGTTTTTACCCAAAAGTCACCATAGATTTTAATACTTTTGACCAAACGCATTATCATGTACCCTTATTGCTAAATCCCTTTGGATACTCTACCTATCGAGGAAGCTGACAACCAAAACGATAACACAATAACACGACAACACATCAACACGAATACGATGAAATTAAGCATAGACAACCAAGCCCAAAATCAATTATTCAGCAAACTAAGCGCAGCCAATCAAGCCTTCAACCAACTCTATCCGGGCGACAAATCGAACAGACAGCCCGTGCATACGGTATATGGCGGGGCGCATTTATTCAAGCAAAATATCGCGGCAACGTTTCAGGAAAAATCACTGAAAACCTTGTTGACTTACGCGCCAAATTTTGCGGTTTTCGGACGGGCATTTCAGTTGAAAGGCTTTGAAAATTTGCCAACAGAAGCGCAAAAGATTTCGGATATGGAAGCGACTTTAAAAGCGATGTCCGGCGAAGAAAAAACGCAACATCCGGCGTACCTTATCTATGCGATTTACCAAAAAGTCCTCAATAAATTAAAGACCGAAGCCTTAGAAGATTTTCGGATTGATTTTGAAGATGGTTTTGGCAATCGCGCCAATGAGGAAGAAGACCAAATCGCGGTGCAGGCAGCTACGGAAGTCGCAAAAGGTATGGAGCAAAACAGCTTGCCGCCTTTTATCGGTATTCGCATCAAGTCATTTACGGAAGAAACGAAAGAAAGAGGTTTGCGGACTTTGGATATTTTCCTAAGTACGCTCACAGGGCTGACAGGCGGACGCTTGCCTAATAATTTCGTCGTCATGCTCCCCAAAGTGACCATTCCCGAACAACCCGAAACCCTCGCAGCTTGCTTCGATTATTTTGAGGAAAAACTCTCCTTGTCGAAGGGCAGTCTGAAAATGGAAATGATGGTCGAAACCACCCAATCCATCCTCGACATCAACGGCATCAATCCCTTGTATCGCTTCATCAAAGCAGCGAAGGGACGGTGTATTGCGATGCACTTCGGCACTTACGATTATACGGCGTCTTGCAACATCACGGCGATGTATCAGGAGATGAATCATCCGGTCTGCGATTTTGCTCATCATATGACGAAGGTGGCACTTGGACATACAGGCATATTTTTGTCGGATGGTGCGACGAATACCATGCCCATCGGTCCGCATCGCGGTGACTTGACAGCAGCACAAATGCAAGAAAATCAAGACGTTGTCCATCGCGCATGGAAGAAGGGCTACGACCATATCCGTCATTCGCTGTGGAATGGCTATTATCAAGGTTGGGACTTGAATCCGGCTCAATTGCCGATGCGCTACGCTGCCGTTTATGCCTTCTTTTTGGAGAGTTACGATGATGCGGTGGTGCGGCTGAAATCTTTTGTTGAAAAAGCGGCAAGAGCTACATTAATTGGTGATATTTTCGATGATGCGGCTACGGGACAGGGCTTGCTCAATTACTTTTTAAGAGGCTTGAATAGCGGCGCAATTTCAGAGGAAGAAGTATTGGCAACGGGATTGACTTTGGAGGAAATTCGTAGTCGTTCTTTTAGGAAGATATTGGAAGGACGGAAGAAAATTTAATGAGTGAATGAGCGAATTTTGAATGAGTGAATGTTTTTAATGCGATAATGCTGAAATGCGTTAATGCTACAATGTTTTCCTCATTATCGCATTGTAGCATTAAGAACATTCACTCATTCACACATTCAAAATTCACTCATTTTTTCAGTAAGTCGGCAAGTTGGTATTTTTGATAATCATTTTTTCTTTCTTCTTTCAATTTTTGCAATTCATTTTTACTTTGAATTTGCAGCCAAATATTAGCATCTACGCCAAATATTTGTTCTAATTTTAGGGCTAAATTCAGGTTAATTTTACGCTTATCTCTGACAATAGCACTTAGGTTAGATTCCTCTATTTCAATGTATTGTGCAAATGTTTTATTTTTAATGCCAATAGCTTCTATATAT
>CALHBW010000382.1 GCA_937930625.1 uncultured Saprospiraceae bacterium
AAAATAATAAATGTAAAATATAAAAGTGCTTGCAGTACGTGTACAAAGTATTTTTATTATTATTTTTAACAACTTTAAAATCAATTGAATACGAAAGAAATACGTTAGCCTCGCGTCCTACAACTTTTACATTTTACATTTATTATTTTACATTTTACATTTCAAAAAAAATCAACTTATTTAATTTACAATGTACTAAGTTTAAGTTTAAGAATTTAATTGAAAATTAAAGGCATGTTTAGAATTGCAGTTGACATTTTTGCTTTCATATTGAATTAATGTAAAATGTAAAATAATAAATGTAAAATGTAAATTTGTATAATGCGATCGAACGCGAGACATTTCTTATTTTATTGATTTTTAAATTTTTAAACAATAAAAAAACGAAAATGTATTGTACACGTATTACATCCCGATAGCTATCGGGATTTACATTTTAAATTTGATATTTTACATTTTACATTTCAAAAAGTGTCAACTACCTTTACAGCAAATTTAAACATGCCAAATTAAATTTGTATTTTTTAAACTTAAACTTATTCTTCAACTTAAACTTCCTTCCGTTTTATAATTTGTGCAATCATTTCGCCTTCCGAGACGATTTTGTTGCCTACATACGCTGTGCCTTGCATGTGTACCAAGCCGCGACGTACCGGACCGAGTAGTTCCAGTTTGAGAATGAGGGAATCACCCGGTACAACGAGATTTTTAAATTTAGCTTCCGAAATTTTCAGGAAATAGGTGTCCCAATTCTGCGGGTCGGGCAGTGTACTCATAATGAGGATGCCGCCTGTCTGCGCCATTGCTTCAAGTTGGAGAACACCGGGCATGACCGGATTGCCGGGAAAATGCCCCTGAAAAAAGTGTTCGTTAAAAGTAACACTTTTTACGCCAACGACGTGTGTATCAGAGAGTTCGATGATTTTATCGACCAATAAAAACGGATAACGGTGTGGTAATAATCCGCGAATGCCTTCGAGGTCATAAATAGGTGGCGCATCGACATCATACTTGGGTTTGCCACGTAGTTTGCGTTGTGCTTTGTAGAGTTTTTTGAGTTTTTTGGCAAATTGGACATTGACCGTATGACCGGGTTTCGTAGCTACAATTTTGCCTTTAATGTGCTTGCCGACAAGTGCCATATCGCCAATAACATCAAGTAGTTTGTGGCGTGCGGGTTCGTTGCTGAAGTGCAAGTCGGTCGTGTTCAATATCCCTTCTTGGTCAACTTTGATGCTCGGTTTGTTGAGTTTTTTCGCCAAGCGGTCGAGGTCATCTTGCTCCATAGCTCTATCGACGATAACGATGGCATTGTCGAGGTCGCCGCCTTTGATAAGATTCAGCGAGAGTAATTTTTCTACCTCATGTAAAAAAACAAAAGTACGACAGGGTGCAATTTCTGATTTATAATCTTCAAAATCTTCGAGCGAAGCATACTGCTGCCCCAAGACCGGCGAATTAAAATCTATCATTGTTGTAATCTGATAGTTGTCGGCTGGCAGTGCAAGCAATTCTGAACCTGTTAATTCGTCTTTGTATGATACAGGTTCTTCGATTTCGAAATAATCGCGTTCGGCATCTTGTTCCTCTATGCCCACTTTTTCTATCGCACGAATAATCTGAATAGCACTTCCATCTAATATCGGTGCTTCCGGTCCGTCAATTTCTACCAATACATTATCCAAATTTGAGCCGATAAAAGCCGAAAGTGTATGTTCGACGGTGCTAACTTGCGCGTCGCCGTATTGTATCGTTGTGCCGCGTTGAGTAGAAGTCACGGCGTCTGCGTCTGCATTAATAACAGGCTGTCCTTCCAAATCAATTCGCTTGAATTTGAATCCGTGATTGATAGGTGCAGGTTGCAGAGTCATGCTTACTTTCTTGCCTGTATGCAAGCCAATTCCACTGAGACTGACAGATGCTTTGAGTGTGTGTTGATTCATTACTTTATTGCTTCATTGTTTCACTGTTTCATTGTCTCATGGTTTCATGGTTTTTATTTTCGCTACGCGAAAAATTGAACCCAATCCAACAATGAAACCATTATAGCAATGAAGCAATGAATGGCAAAGATAGCTATTTTTTGAGCGTTTTAAGTTGAAGATAAAGCAGCAAGCTAATTTATTGCATTGGTGTTACGAAATTAGTTTTTTGTTTAAATTGCTAATTAGACATGTTTTTATTTTTACGAAAAACAAATATTTTATTTATTTTGTGAATATTTATTTGATAAACAAGTGTTTAAAAAAGAAAGAAGGATATGCAAAATGATAATAAAATAATGACGCTCCACCCGCAAGGTAAAAAAGGCGTCAATATCCTCAAACGTAAATATGAGGTCGTCAAAGATTTTATGCTTGATACCATCAAAGCGCACGGCGAAATTTCCTATTCAGATTTGAATGATTTAGCAGTGGATAAATTAACGGATACATTCGATGGGAAAGTGCCGTGGTATGTCGTAACGGTGAAATTAGACCTCGAAGCAAGGGGTATTATTGAGCGTGTGCCTAAGACGAGTCCGCATAAAGTGAGGATGAAAATGTAGTTTCCTGACTTGTTTATTAGTAACATGTCCGCAGCTTGTCAGTCCGCAGTTGGACGCGAGCGTGTTTCACGTATGATACCGATAGCTATCGCATTTACATACGGTAAAATTTAACTAAAGTGTTAAATATTGATTATCAATTTAATAAAATAAAATAAAATAAAATCCAATGCCTGCCCCCATACTACTATACATGAACCTAAAACCAGTACGTCATTCTGAATTTATTTCAGAATCTCCCAAGCCATAAGCACGATGTTGAATGTGAACTAAAAAAATATATTTCACTCAAAAACAACAAGTTATACGTTTTGTACAGCATGGGTTCTCCGTCGTTCGGGAG
>CALHBW010000383.1 GCA_937930625.1 uncultured Saprospiraceae bacterium
CCGTATGGCGCAGCGTATTCTGGGTATGGGTGATATTGTTTCTTTCGTAGAAAAAGCGCAAGAACAATTTGACGAAAAAGAAGCTGCCCGACTCGAAAAGAAAATTCGTAAGAATAAGTTTGATTTCAACGATTTCAAATCTCAAATCGCCCAAATCAAACGCATGGGTAACATCAAAGACCTGATGAAAATGGTGCCGGGCTTCAATAAAATTGCCAAGCAAGTCGGCGAAATCGACGATAATGCCTTCGCCAAAGTAGAAGCCATCATTGACTCGATGACCCCCTACGAGCGAGCGCATCCCGAAGTCATCAATACCAGCCGCAAAAATCGCCTCGCCAAAGGTAGCGGCAATGGCATTATTGAGGTCAATCAATTTCTCCGTCAATTTGACCAGATGCGTAAAATGATGCACCAATTCACCAAACAACATGACCGTCAGCATGGCGGCGGTGGCGGTGCAGGTGGTGGCTCATCTTCGCGCCTTTCTAAACGTAAAGCATTGAGAAAGAAGAAGAAAAGAAGGTAATTAGCTGATTCTTGATTGTTTTTTCCGAAACCAAAAAAACAAAACCAAAAAATCTTGCATATACTCACTTGCTACAATCCTAATAAAAGCATAACTTGTAATGAATAAATCAACAAACATACCAACGCAAATTGACTATGATGGGCTTTGGAAACGCTTGATTTTGGCGTTTTTTGATAAATTTTTGGAGTTCTTTCTACCCGGTTTGTTGCTTGAGGTAGATTTGAGTAAAGCACCGGAATTCTTAGAACAAGAATTACTCACGATTATGCCCAAACAAACCGCCAAAGGGCGTATGTCGTTAGATAAATTACTTAAATTTTGGACGAAAGACGGTCTTCACAAACATATTTTTGTGCATATTGAAGTGCAGTCGTCTCGGGAGGCCGGCTTTACAGAACGGACATTTAAATATTTCTACCGAATATATGATAGGGAAGGAAAACTGATCACGACCATTGCCATTTATACGCATGATGATGTACCCGAACCGCATGACCGCTTTGTGTACGAGTATCAAGGAACTAAGTTGACCTATGAATTTAATACCTTCCTTGTTCGAGATGCCGACGAAAAGGAACTTGAAGCCTCCGATAATGTATTTGCACTCGTAATATTGGCTTGCAAATACGCCAACCACACCAAAAATGACGTGGAGTTGCGACGCAAATTTAAGCTGAAATTATTCAGACTTGCGATAGATAGAGGGTATTCGCGCAAACAGATAGAAGCACTCCTGAGTTTTATTGATTTTGTGGTGTATCTACCACCCGAACTCAATCAAGCACTCAAAGTAGAATTCAAAAAGGAAAAACAAAAAGAAAAGAAAAATATGGAAAAAGATTATGTTATATCACCTACATTCGACGAGATTTTCTTTGAACTTATTGATGAAAAGTTTGCCTATTTGAAAGAAGCAACCGAAGAACTCAAAAAGGTAGCAGAAGAACAAAGAAAAGTAGCAGAAGAACAAAGAAAAGCCAGTGTGCGTAAACTGCTCAAAATCAATGTTGTGCCAATCGAAGATGTAGCCGAAATTATAGGAATTTCTATTGAAGAAGTATTGAAAATTAAGTCAGAAATGGATGCTCAAAATTAATTTAACGCAAACTATTTTCATCGAATTTTCATCCCAATTTATCGAATTTTTCTGCCATTTATCCCGCTAAGTACTTATCTTATTCACAGAATTTAACCAACAAAATCTGATGATATGAGACACAAGCGGAATCAAAAACCTTTACCCGTTCAGCCCCGAAAACCTTCTTCCATGCGCGAGTTCCTGTGGATAGTATACAAGTGGGCTTTGATTGGATTGTCTATATTCTGTTGCTATTACTTGCTTCACTTTCTTCCTGAATTTGATTACTTCGAGCTTATTCCTTGTATCGTTATTACGGTGCTGTTTGCCGAAATTATCAGACATCATGCAGCCCTCAAAAACATTGCTGAAAATCCCAATCCGCAGCATTTACAAGAGGAGAACAGTTCAATCGGTTATGTATTGAGTTGGGTGATGTACATTGGTCTGTACTTGTACAGTGCCTTTCCGTTTGATTTGATGTATAGAAAAATGTCTTCCAAGCCCTATCTCGTGTTTTTGATTGTGATGTATGGAGTGGTTCCTGTTTTGTATAATTTTCTTTTTCTTACGGAATAATACCTTCATAGACACTTGAATGAAAATATAGGTTTTTATATAAAAATTAACAATGTGAAAAACAATAATAACACAAGCAAACTCAATCAAGCATCTTCCTCCACAGATACCCGATGGCTTGTTCATAAGTGGTTGTTGATACTTTGGGCGATGTACTATTGTTACAAAATCCTTCACATATCACCCGGCTTGGAGACTAGAGAGGTAGTTTGGTGCAGTATCATAACGTTGAGCTTTGCATCGGTCATCAAATATCATCAGGAAAGCAGAATGCTCAAGAAATATCCCAATCAATTTGTCGCTCTTTCCCCATTAGCTGCGGCAGGTAATATTTTGAGATTTATAGTATATTTTATATTATTTTTGCATATTTTTTTAATATTTATATTTTTGTGTTTTGTGATTTTTATGCCCAGATAAGCACCGATGCACAGACCATTTATTAACATGATTTTAACTTAGTATATACCCCCCAAGCCCTTGATTTTCTCCCAAAAAATACGTATCTTATTATTGAAATAAAAACACAAAAACCCCCGAATAATACACTGCTAATAAAGATGAAAATGTAAAAATTTAGACCTATTATTTTTAATCCACAGAATTACTTTTTAAATTCATCGCTCATAACAATGTCTTCGCCAAATTGATAATTGAGAATGTAGAATTGATAATTAGTTTAAAATAATAATTTGTATTTTATTTATTTTTAATAATTTATAAAAATTAAAAACAATAAATTATTCTCTACGAATTTGCAATTATTCATTTGGCGAACATATTGGCATAATTCATAAAATAATAACCTTTTAAATCATCTGAGTTATGAAGTACGGTTTTCGGGTTTTCAAACAACACACTTTTTCTGATGTGTACGCTGTCAACTCGTAACTCGTAACTCGTAACTCGTAACTTACAAAATATGGGATTCAAAGATTTTTCAGCCGAGTCACCCGAAAACTACGACCAGAAAAGTATCTGCTGTTTTGTCGTTGATGTTTCTTCTTCGATGTCCGGTGCTGCCATTAACGAACTCAATCGCGGTTTGCAGGAATTTCACCATCAAATTTCTGACGATTACCAGACCGCCAATAAGCTCGAAGTCGCTGTGGTTCAGTTTGGTAGCAATGTTGATATGCTTGTATCGCCTGCTTTGCCGTACAATTTTGAGATGCCTGTATTACGAGCGCATGGTTCTACCAAACTCGTGGACGGCGTCCGCAAAGCCATGACACTCGTAGAAGGACGCAAAGACTGGTACAAAATGACCGGACAGCCCTACCTCCGCCCCTGGATTATCCTCATAACGGACGGCGAACCCGACCAAGGGCAAGACATCAACGGCTTGAGTGCGGAAATTGAGGAAGGAACGAAAAACAAAAAATTCGTTTTCCTGCCCATAGGTGTACAAGGCGCAAATATGAATATCTTGGAAAAAATCGCAGGCTACAACAAAAAAGGCGGCGAGTGGAATAAAATGATGCCCATGAAATTGCAAGGATTGAAGTTTGCCGAATTTTTTGAGTGGGTCAGCGCGAGTATGTCCGTTGTGGCAAGTTCGACAGAGGAGGAAAGTGTCAACCTTCCCGACATCAGTAACTGGATGGAAGGGTTTGAAATATAAAATGTAGCGCGGCACTTCCAGTCCGCGCACCTGTAGAACTTGCTTCAGGCTCGTTCCCTAATGTAGAGCAAAACTAATGCGACGCGGACTGGAAGTACCGCGCTACGACCACAACAACAACAACACGAACAATATGTCCTTATCAGATTGGATTAAAAATAAAATGGGTGGAGAAGATGAACGCGATGCCCGAAAGGTGCTGAAACCGACCCCTTCCTTTGAGGGAAAATGGGTCGTGGCAGGAGCTTCAGAAATGGGCAAATCGCATAAGACCGCCAATCCGCCGATACCTTGTCAGGATAGTCATGCCATTAAGCCGCTTGAGGCGGGATGGGGAATTGCTATTCTGTGCGATGGCGCGGGGTCTGCGCCCTTGTCGCATATTGGTTCGGAATTTACTGTGAGTCAGGCAGTTGGTGTTTTTGAAGGCATTATCCAAAAAAATAATTGGATAAAAAAAGGCGAATTGCCGCAGCCCGAAGTATGGCAAAAACTCGCCCTCAATGCCTTCAGAACCATCCGCCAACGGGTAGAACTCGTCGCTGAAGCCAAAGAGGTAAAAGCGAAAGATTATGCCTGTACGATTATCGTGGTGATATACGCGCCCTTTGGAATTTTGACCTCGCATATCGGCGACGGCAGAGCAGGATATAGAGACGATAAAGGGCAATGGCATCCGATAATGATACCGCACAACGGCGAGGAAGCCAACATCACAATTTTCCTGACTTCCGATTATTGGCTCAAAGGCGATTTTGAAATGTCGGGTGTCACTGTACCCGAATCGAGGGTGATTGCAGACCCACCCACCGCCTTCACGCTGATGTCTGACGGTTGCGAATCGCACACCTTTGAAACAGGTTATTTTGATGAAAAAAATGTAAAATTTATACACAAAAATACGCCTTCCCAAGCCTTCTTTGAAACCCTACGAAAACAACTCCTTAGCGTAAACGCAGAGGGCGCGACAGACAAAGATATTCAGGAATTATGGTCGAAATTTGTAGATAGAGGCAATACCAAATTTGCCAATGAACTCGACGATAAGACACTGATTCTCGGTATATTAGATGAGAGAGAAGAGAAGCGAGATGAGAGAGGAGAGAAGTGAGACGAGAGAGGAGAGAAGTGAGACGAGAGAGAAGATGTGCGAGAAAATATTTACTCATATAATCATTTATTCATCTACTCATTCCATTCAAAAAAAACATGAAATTAAGAACATCTGACGGCATAATAATTACAATCGAACAGCAGCCTTTTGCAAAAGGTGGTGAGGGGACGGTACATAAAATTGTAGCTCCGGCGAGTCACCTTAATTTCTGTGCGAAATTGTATTTGCCGAAAGTGATTAACGCAGAAAAACAGCAAAAAATTGAGTATATGGTCGCCAATCCGCCGCCTGAATTGGTGACGGAAAATCAGATTATTTGTTGGCCCCATGCTACTTTGTTTGGTGAGGAAAAATTTGTGGGATTTATCATGCCTTTGGCTTTTTCTGATTCCATTTTGCTCTATGAACTTTGTCGCCCCAAATTAAATAGAAAACACCTTCAACGTTGGAATAAATTTGATAGAAATACCAAGCAAGGCTTTGAAGCTCGCCTGAAACTCTGCACTAATTTGGCGATTGCGATTCACCGCATACACTCATTACAAAATTACATTTTAGTAGATTTCAAACCACAAAATGTACTCGTGACGAATAGTGGAAAAATCTCTATGTTGGACTGTGATTCGGTACAAATCAGTAAAGAAAATAAGGTAATTTTCCCTGCGCTCGTCGCTACGCCGGAGTACGTACCGCCTGAAAGTGAGCGACTTAACCCTTCAAAAGACAAAATTCATACTTCGTGGGATAGGTTTGCGATGGCAGTGGTTTTTTATGAGCTAATGTTTGGCTTGCATCCTTACGCGGCGACTTTCGGCGGACAATTTATCGACATCAATACGCTGCCCGGCAGGATTCGTGAAAGCTTGTTTGCTCATGGTAAAAACAAACAACACCTGATTTCATTGCCTCCGCCGCACAAATTTTTTGACCACATTCCTCATAGCCTCAAAGCCCTGTTTTGGGACGCCTTTGATGATGACGATTTGCGCCCTTCGGCAGAAAAATGGGGGCAAGGCATCTTCAAGGAATTGGCTGCGGGGATTAAGATTGCTTTTCCCAAAGTTACACCTACTAAAGCCCTCGTAAAATCGACCAAACCCGAAGTTGTATTGGTCAAAAAAGAAGCCGGCTTACAGCCTCAAAAACGCCAAATTAACCTCAAAAGGAATCAGTCAAGAGGCATACAACTCTTGCAAACCA
>CALHBW010000384.1 GCA_937930625.1 uncultured Saprospiraceae bacterium
ATTTGAACTAGGATGGGTACTACTAAATGTGCTGGACTGGGTTGAAGGTTTATTTAATGCAAGATTAACGATGCCATCACTTGATGATACACTAAGTCCTGAATATTGTCCTGTTCCAAAATGATCGGGATAAGTTTGTGCCATTATTCCGTATGGTAAGCATAACAGTAAGAGCAGTTTGATGTAGAACCTCATGTTTCAGAATAGTTAAAAATTATTTCAATATACAAGGACAATATCCTTATAGGAATAAATAAATTTATTGTAAATGAAATGTATGGCTAGACTCTACAGAATGGTAGTAGTGCCAGAATCAATGAGTTTGATAAGTAAGACAATGGATGGTTGCTTAATATTTTATCAAGCGGATTACAAATATGCAGGATATATACCATACAATGTTGTTTTGGTATGTGGTTTTACGATTTTTTTACAGTCAGAACGGCTAAAATATTTTCAACTTTATTAAAAATACCAAATGATTTTTTTTTGACTATTTTTAAAATTGAAAATGAAGGATTTGCAAAAGGTGATACGTTATTATGGGTTATTTTTTTTTTGTTTAAAACTCTAATTCTACATTAAGACTCTTGATTTATTGACTTTCAGAGAGTTATATCAGCGCGATTTAAATGTTCATTTTAATAATAAAACGACTGCAAAACTAACTAATTTATGCAGTGTGTATTTTAAATTTAAATCAATTAAATGTATTTATTTTTCATTTAAATAAAATCAACTGAAACATACACAAATAACTGATAATCAAGTTCTTTTAGAGTCTTAATGTAGAACTAAATTAAGAGGGAATAAAAACTTTAGAGTGTGACACACATTCGTGGAAACGTAATATTAAAATGTATCTGTTGGCTTGATAAATGCCGATTGTGAATACCGTAATGACTGCTTTAGCTGTCAAGTACATTTTACTACAATATCTTATTATTTTAAAAACAATGACTTACATAGTTTTTGCTACCTACTTGACAGCTAAAGCAGTCATTACGGAGTTTCCCATTATTTTGTTATACGGCTTATTTTTTTGATTTCACATTATAAATCCACGAATGTGTGTCACACTCAAAACTTTATATTGTTTTGACTACAAAAGGGATAGAATTCAAAATCCAGTTCACGCAAGTGAGTGCGGGTTCGATTTCTGCCTCAGGTACACTGATAATCAGTAATTTAGAAAGCCTCGTGCAATGCGCGAGGCTTTTTTCTTTTCTTGGGTACAACAATTTGAAATTTGCTCCTTCAGACAAAATAACTCCTATAACCGAAGTCCATGATGTGGATAACCCAGAATAACCCTTGATAATAATAAAATGCTTTCCTTTGCGCCATACACCAAAATTTCAGGCATGTTTAGAATTGCAGTTGACACTTTTGTTTTTACATTAAATAAATGTAAAATAATAAATGTAAAATGTAAATTTGTATAACGCGAGCGAACGCGAGACGTTTCTTATTTTATTGATTTTTAATTTTTTAAATAATAAAAAAAACACATATACATTGTACACGTACTACATCCCGATAGCTATCGGGATTTACATTTTAAATTTGATATTTTACATTTTACACTCACATTTCTGTTAAATTTTTTCGAGTTAATGAATGTCAAATTATTGCACGCAGAGAGCGCAGAGTACGCGGAGAAACAATATAAATCTCTGCGACCTCTGCGTTCTCCGCGTGATTTAAAGTTTAATTAACATGAATATGAATAAAAAATCATACATTATTTGTTGATAATTAATACTAATTTGAACTCGAAAAAATTTAACAGAAATGACTGTTTTACATTTTACATTTCAAAAAAGTGTCAACTACTTTTACAGCAAATTTAAACATGCTTTTTTGTTGGTAACTTTGCAACTAAATGAAGCATACAAGCTACTTGTAATCAGAACAATAGGTTTTTCAACCACACACTTTTTTCACGTATTAATTTTTTTAAAAATGAAAAAAACATTAACGCTTATTGTTTTTAATTTATTCGTAATTGGTTTGTTTGGGCAAGCTGAAAAACACCGATTGGATTCGATTGTCCGCTTCTCTGTCACCGCCGGGCAATTTGATAATTTCTCAAAAGACCTATATACCTACGATGATAGCGGCAATAATACACAGAATGTCAGTTATTGGACGGATGCTACCGGAGCGTGGCTATATCGCTCGAAAGGAACCTACACATACGACACAGCAGGAAATGAAATACTAAGTATATCTCATAGTTGGGATACTATTAATCAACAGTGGATAGAGCATAGAAAGCATGAGATAACTTATGATGCTAATGGTAATGAAACCTTGCGTGTCCGATATATCTGGGATGAAAATACAGAAGCGTGGAGAGGATGGAAGAGATACGAAAGAGCTTATGATGCCGATGATAATGAAACCTTAATCCTTACTTATATCTGGGATAATACGACAAATAATTGGATAGAACATATTAAAAATGAAGATGTATATACAGGTGGTTATCTTACAGAAAACGTAATCTATAACTGGGACGAAGATGCGGGACAATGGATAGGGTATAGAAAAAAGGAGTATGCATACGATGCTGAAGGCAACCTTATAGCTGATATTAAATACGATTGGAGTACAGATACTCAAGCATGGATAAATGACTATAAAACCGAAACGCTATATACCAATGGCAGCATAACATCTACAATGTACTATGACTGGATTGCCGGTGAATGGATAAACAAATCAATATCTGAATATGCATATAACCCTGAAAAACAACTCGTTGAATTGACTGAATATTGGTTGGGCGATTTGGTGAGAAAACAAGAATATGATTATGACAACGCAGGTAATCAAACATTAACTGCCTCTCATTCGGAATGGAATGCCACTACCCAACAATGGGGAAACGGCACAAAAACAGAATATACCTACGACGATAATAATAACCTCACCTCAAGAATTGGATTTGACTGGGATGCAGGCACCCAAGCATGGAATCCCACAGCAAGAGAGGACGGTGGTTATGGTGAATTTACTCTTGATGAGTTGATAATGCCTGAACATCTTTATAATTTTTTAGTTTCGTTCAACATTAGTAATAATCAAACATACGGAGAAGCATACATGCGGGATGAGACTAACCAAACGTGGGAACTTACCTATCGGTCAGACTATTATTATTCCTCCGTCCTCACAGCAATTGAAAATACTTACCAAACCAAACTCCACATCTTCCCCAACCCAACAAGTGATATCATCACTTTCGACCTTGAAAATTCCACATTTGTTACCCTTAGCATTTATGATGTACAAGGTAAATATATGGGCACACAACATTTGCAAAACAATCAACTCTCCGTCCGCCACTTGGATAGCGGTGTATATTTTTATCAATTATTGATTGATGGGGAAATATTTGGCGGGAAATTTATCGTAAAATAAATTGGCTCATGTAGGATAAGTTTTTATGGTCTGCTTTTGTTTTACTTATCAGTTCTTTTCCAAAATATTATGTATATTTATAAAAAATACCAGCAATTCTCAATTTGGAATCCCGAAGGGATTCAACATGAATAACTCCGTATGAAATGCGGAGAAAAAACAGACAAAACAAGCCAGAACTCTGAAAGAGTTCAACTTTTTGCTACAAATATTCAACTCCTTCGGAGTTGTAGGCACTGTTTTTAGCTTTATCTCCTGCGTAAAACACAGGGTTATTCATGTTTAATCTCTCCGAGATTAGCCTATTCACTCAAATTGAGGGAGGTGTTCGAGTAAAATAGGGTATAGTCGGCAGACGAAGTTTTTTATGAAAATTGGTCGTTTAAACATCCCAAATCACCTCATTTATGACCAAATTCGGCTGACGACAAGGGGATTTTTCAGCACCCTATTTTTGTCGAACACTACCAAATTGAGAATTGCTGAAAAAATACAAAATATGAAACATTACATTTCTATTCTCTCGCTTCTGGTAGGTTTGTTTCTTACAAATCAAATATACGCTCAACAAGATTGCAAAGTTCTCTACGATGCCATTGATACCAATTACGAAGGTAATTGCAAAAAGGGCTTGGCACACGGCAAAGGTATTGCTAAAGGCAAAGACACCTATGAGGGCAACTTTAAAAAAGGACTTCCGCACGGACAAGGTATGTACCTCTATGCTGAAGGCGACCAATATACAGGTGCTTGGAAAGAGGGTGAACGAAACGGCTATGGCACATATACCGACACACAAGGCGGCAAATATATTGGCACTTGGAAGCGAGGTCTAAAGCATGGCGAAGGGTCGTATTATTTGAAAATGGATAATCGGGATACCGTATTGGCGGGTATTTGGAAAGATGATGAATATGTAGGACCAAAGCCGGAAAAGCCTTACATCATCACATCAAAGAGAAGTGTTGATAGAGTGACAATGTTTAGAAGTGGCGACGGTAATCGACTGACTATCAAAATTATGCAAAGCGGTGTGGTTAACTCTACTGTACGAGATTATCGTTTTATTTGGAGTAGTGGCAACGAACTCCCCATCGGAACTCATGCGCGAGCTTGGGAAAATATGGAATTTCCCTTTGAAGGAAGAATCTCCTACACGACTTCCAACAAACTGGGAACATCTACCTACGTCGTCAACATTGAATTTATCATTAACCAACCCGGCGAATGGGATTTGATTTTGCATAATTAGAGTCAGTTGATAGTCAGTAGTCCATAGTCCATAGTTTTGCTTTTTAGTAGCACAAAAAAATAAGACTCGTGGTTGCCTATCGACTATGGACTACCGACTATCGACTATCGACTATTTACTCCTTCGGCACACGAGAGCTACTGCCGTTATTTTGCAACCAAAAAACATTATCAGGTCCACTAATATCTCCATCCATATTCAGGTCGGCGGGATGATAGTTGTCAAATCTGCCGTTTTGTATCGTCCATACCGTTTTGTCGTTGGCATTGATGTCGTAGCTTTGAATATCGGATAATTGGTCGATGTCTCCTGCCAACATTGCCCACAGATTAATTCCTATGTTTTTTTGCCCTACACCGCCGGGCGTTCTGTAGCTATCTTGCTGAGTGAAGTCATATTGGATTTCTCCATTGATAATCGGCAACGAATGGGGAGACATAATGCCCATGTGGTTGCGATGTTCGATAACAACATAGAGAGAATCAGCTATTTGTGAACGAACAGGATAGTCGATTTTAGTTTGTATCGTACCATCTTTCATCAATAGGGCTGCAATTTGTCCTGCTTCAGCATTTTTCCGAATACTTTGTCTTACCGAAACAAGTACCCAATCTACTGCATTTTCAGGGTAACTATCATTTGTAAAATCTGCGCCTTCTTCTCCCATGTAGTTCCACGGAGCGATGTGATAGGGTTGTCCGGCAGGTGTAGAGGGCATAAAAGCACTCGTAGTTGTTTGTCCGGGCAATAGGTGTCTTTTAGTATTGAGGTCAGTGTGCATAGTACTTGTCAAGGTATTTAATGGAGCTTCGAGCAATGCTTTTAAGTTCAATTGTAAGCAAGGGCAACCACTACATTCGCCATATTCATAGGGACATTCATCATCTATATTGGGAATAGAATCATTATCAGGATCGAAATAACTTTGGTCAACACCATAAATAAGATAAGCCTCACCGGGTGCATTTGCTGTATTATCCGAGCCATAATCTGCTCCCAAAATAAAATCATTGACCCCATCGCCATTAAAATCACCGCCACCACTGACATGAAAACCAAGTCGTGCAAAAGATTCATCGCCGACAATGGCATAACCATCCGCCTCTGTCATAGAAGCCAGTGCCAAATCGCGCGGAAAACCGTAATCTCTGCCATACAATACAAAAGCTGCCCCGTTTCTCAAGAAACCATTTAATGACGAAAATAATGCGCCTATCAACAAATCATCTATATCATCTCCATTGACATCTCCAAGCCCCGATACAGAATTGCCGGAAAATTGAAACATATGCGTACCGCCGATTACAAAACCTTGATTTCCAGCCAAATTGCCTAAAGGAATGGCAGGCATAAAAGGCGAGGCAGAACCATAAATAATATAAGTTTTGCCAACATAGTCTGTATTTTCAAAATCCGTATGATGGGCACTGATGTACATGTCATTGATACCATCCGCATTCATGTCACCGGCATCACCTATGGATACGCCCGCGTAGTCTCCAATATTTTCACCAAGCAATTCAAAACCATTTACACCGTCCAATTCATACACATTAATAGTGTCAGTAAATATCGAATTTCTGCCAAATACCACATATCCCGCGCCCGTATCGCCATTCGCATGAAAAGCACCAATAGCAAGGTCGTTCAGTCCGTCACCATTAATATCATTAAGGCTTCCTGCGGAAATGCCGAGATTATCATCAAATGCTTCTCCATTAATCAAAAAACCGTGTTGCTGGTACAGCGTATCTACATCCAAGGTATCAGGAAAATCGTTTTTCCCATAAATCACATACACCGTACCGCAAGAAACCGCATTGAAATCGGTATCATCTGCGGTCACGAAAAAATCGTCGATACTATCGCCGTTCATATCACCTGCGTAGCCGCCCGTTGTGCCAAAATTATCCCAATAATTTGTTCCGTAGAGTGAAAGTCCGCTATCGCTGCTCAAGGTATCCAGATTGATAGCAGAAGGAAAGTCATTATTCCGTCCAAAAATCACAAATGCGCCGCCTGTATTGAGGCTGTCCACATCAGGGTCAGAATAAGGTGTAGTGATAATCATATCGGCGATACCGTCATTATTGATGTCACCTGCGGCATTGGCACCGCCATAGCCGAGTCGGTCTTCGGCGTTCATGCCCCTGACACTAAAACCATTAGTCCCGTCAAGCTGTCCGATATCGAACGTAGCACCAAAGTCGGAATCGCCGCCAAAAACGACATATATTTCGCCGGTCTCGGTCGTTGTTTCCGGCGTACAATAAGGCGCACATACCGATACATCATCGAAGCCGTCGTTATTGATATCGCCAATATTACTAACGGAATAACCCAATCGCCCATTGGCATACAAGCCCGACATCCGAAAACCGGAAGTACTATCCTGAACGATGGATGTTATCAAATTTCCCTCAAGATTTCGAGAAGCGTTGACGTTTTGTGCGGTTATATGTGTATTTATTATAAAAAATAAAAACGCACTTAAGAAAAGAGTTGAGTTTAAGTTAAACATTTGGTTTAAGTTAGTCTTTTGTTTTAATTGCTTTTTTGAGGTGCAATTTTTTATATAAAAAATTAATTATCAATTAGTTGTGTAGGTGTCTGCCTGAGGTAAAAGTAAGCCAATTAAATAGTGTACCAAAGCTAAGTGTAAATTTTAACACGTAAATATTTCATATTAAAAATAATTTATAAATGCTTGTCTGCTTGATTTATACGTGTTTAATATCCACTATGAACTATCCACTCATACTACTATACATGGCTCAAAAAACCCAAAAGAAAACGTCTTGCTGAATTTATTTCAGCATCTCCCAGACGATGAAAAACTATGTCGGGCAGAAGCTACAAATCGCTGTTTTATAGCAAAATACGAAATTGTAGCTCAC
>CALHBW010000385.1 GCA_937930625.1 uncultured Saprospiraceae bacterium
ACGCAGTTACGTCTATCTGCTTGATTTAGCACCTAATCCATTTCATATAGAAACGGCTTGGCATTATTTTAATGCTAAAAAACTGGAGATTGACACGATGAATGAAGTCGCTAAACTCCTCCTCAATTACAAAGATTTCACGCCCTTCTGCAAAAGCAATTCCGATGCGAAAACCATGCTTTGTGACCTCTACCGCGCCGAATGGATTCACAACGAATCCCAAAATCAACTCGAATTTCACATCTCTGCCAATCGCTTCCTACGCGGCATGGTGCGTCTCATCGTAGGTGCTTGTGTGTATGCAGGCGAGGGACGAATCACCATAGATTCCATTCAACATTCACTCGAAAATCAACTACCTTTGGTCAAAAGTTACAGCGTACCCGCACATGGTTTGTATCTTTGTGAAGTGGTTTATTAGTTGATTGAGTTGATTAGTTGATTGGGGTTACAAAGGCGCATTTCACGTATTATATGAACTTAATCAACTCAATAAACTAATCAACCCAATTAACTTAATAAACTCAATCAACTACTCCCCCAATCCTTCCACCAATCTATCCAAATCATCATATTCAAACTTCGTCAGCAATGCCTCTAATTGATGATAATCTTTCGCTTCAAAATGATGTTGCATGATACCATCATTCAGATAATAAATGCTATCGCAAATTGTCGTCAAGGTTTCGAGAATGTGCGATGTAACGAGGATGGTTTTTTGTTTGCTTCGCAAAATTTTTAGGATATTTTTTAAGGTTTCATTCGTCTCCAAATCCAAGCCATTAAAAGGCTCATCCAGAATAATCACCTCGCGATTAAGGCTGAGAATACCCATGAATGCGAGTTTTTTCTTCATACCCGTCGAATAACTGTCCACCCACTTTTCCAATGGCAAACGAAATACCGCGTTCCATTCTTCTACATTAAAATTGGGATGTTGCATCCTGAATAAATCCAAATATTCCGCGCCTGTGATGCGTTGGTAAAAGAAATTTTGCGTTTTCAAATAGGCTATCGACGTTGGTACAATCATCTGATTATCAAATGTAATTTCGCCCTCACGCGGCTTGATTTCGCTGTAAATCGTATTGAGCAACGTCGTTTTCCCCGAACCATTCAAGCCTACAATACCTGTGATTTCTCCCACATTTGCAGTGAAATCTAAACCTGTCAAAACCTTTTTTTCGCCGTAAGCAACGTGTAATTTTTTTATTTCTAACATAATCGTAGCGCGACACTTCCAGTTCGCGTAGCCGTAGCACGGTGCTTCCAGCCCGTGCCGCGATAGGAACGCATAATATACGCGAGGCACGGGCTGGAAGCACCGTACTACATATAATTTTTCAAATTCTTCAACGCCCTTCGATAATACACCGCCGCCATCACCAAAGGCACGGGCTGTGTAAAAGGAAAACACAAAAACGCGACCATCAAACCCATTGTAAAAGCATTTTGTGTCAGGCGAATATTCGGCTGATAGCTGGCATATTTCAAAGTAATACTCAAGACCGGAAACACCGATACGACAAACATCACCACCAACAAAACATACCAATACACATGATGAAATATCAAAAACAAAATCACCAAAGGCAAACAAGCCAACCAAAATATCATCAAATGCGCGAGTATTTTTTTCCGTAAAAAAGAACGCGCACGACCATTATATAATTCAAGAAAAATACGCGGTTCGCAATCCATATAAAAGTCAGTGGTTATCAAGCCAAGCACCAGAAGCGCGACAGGAATCGCTGCCGTAAATCCACTCAAAGCTGCCCCCAAAATATAGGTCGGAATCATCCAAACCACAGACTTTCGCAGCCCACTCACCCACTCATAATGTCGAATAAATGTTTTCGGAAATCCTAGCAACGGACGCTCTCGTTTGCGAAATCGTAGCGTCACAGGTACACACGCGACCACGCTTATGCCCACTATGAGCGCGAGTGCCGCAAGCCAATTTCCCGTATATAAATTCCAAATTCCAATCGGCAATACTAAGACCAAATATTCTGTCAAAAACATCAAAAACGGACGTTTCAAAATGAGTTTGACAAAATCTTTATCCTGCCGATTCAGGTGAATACTAAGGATGAGCACGAGTGTAATTGCTACTGCCCACATCGGCGGCATATCCGATAATTGAGCCAAGACGCCCATCAATAATGGAAAGGAAACCAATAATAATAACACGAACAACACCACACCTATCTCCGCCAAGATTCGCATAAATTGTCGCCCTCGTATGATTAGAATGGTCATTAACATGAGACAAATCTACGCTTTGACAAATAATTCGGCGCAATTTTCGTTCACATTAAATAGAAATTAACGGAATGAGTATCGAGTGCCGAGTAACGAGTAGCGAGTTTTATCTTGTCGCTGTACTCGCTACTCGGCACTCAATACTCGCTACTCTTTTATTATGTCTAAATTTTCTTTTCTCTTTTTGATAACCTTCTTTTCTTTTGCTGCACCACAAAATTCGGCAAAAAAAATCTCCGGAAAATACGGCAAAATGAACCGCGAACACGGCGAATACATTTGCCTCGAATTATTTGATAATGAGGAATTTACAATGTCGATTAGTACTTGTGCTAGCGATAAATATATTAATGGCAAGTACAATTTTGACGGCAAGGCAGTCTATCTGACTTCCGACATTCAACCGAGCATTAAAATAGACTTTATTGACTCGTCAGAAAGTGAGGAAAAGGAAAAAAAGTTGGCTTTTATAAGTTCAGACGTACCGCTTTTACAGCAAATTAAAATCGAATTAAATGATAGTGGAAAATGGCAATCACTTAATTCGAGCGAACAATTTTTTCAAATTTTTAACAAAAATAATATCGAAAAAATACGTATCAAATTGGGCGATTTGACCGCCGAACATAGGCTTAAATTCCCCGAAAAAAATAATATCCTTAAATTGGACTTTCAACATCTCAGCGAAATGACAATGACCGAACAGCGATGGAGTTATGAAAGAAAAAAACTCATTTTGAATGATGATTCAGGCGCGCAAATTACGCTAAAAAAAGGGCGTAAATGTTGGTTGGATTATGAATTTGAGTAATGTAGCACGGTGCTTCCAGCCCGTGTCTTGCGATAGTTTGGACATCATGGCAAGGCATGACCGTTAATTCTATATTTTTCCATATTTTTACCCCATGAAAATCAAAGGACACATCGTTGACATCCCCAAGCGTCGCACTTTCAAAGGCGAAATCACCATCGAAAATGGTAAAATCCAATCCATCGTCGAGACCAATGACGCGCCCGACCACTACATCCTGCCCGGCTTTGTGGATGCCCATATTCACATCGAAAGTTCCATGCTTGTACCTTCCGAATTTGCGCGAATCGCTGTCACGCATGGCACCGTAGCCACCGTTTCCGACCCACACGAAATCGCCAATGTACTTGGCGTAGAAGGTGTCCGCTTCATGGTCGAAAATGGCAAACAAACACCTCTGAAATTCAATTTTGGCGCACCATCCTGCGTACCCGCGACGACCTTTGAGACGGCAGGTGCAGTCGTCACGCCCGAAGATATTGACGAGCTACTCGCCGACCCTGATATTCGCTATCTCGCCGAAATGATGAACTATCCCGGTGTCATTTTCGACGATGAAATGGTACACAAAAAAATCCAAATCGCTCACCGCCACAACAAACCCATCGACGGACACGCACCCGGTGTGCGCGGCGAACAAGCTAAAAAATACATTGCCGCCGGCATCAGCACCGACCACGAGTGCTTCAGCTACGAAGAAGCCCTCGAAAAACTCCAACTCGGCATGAAAATCATCATTCGCGAAGGCAGTGCCGCCAAGAATTTTGACGCACTCATCGACCTCATGCCCGACCACTACGAGCGCATGATGTTTTGCTCCGACGACAAGCATCCCGACGACCTTATCTTGGGGCATATCAACCAAGTCGCCGCCCGTGCCGTCGCGCATGGCATCGATGTATATAAGGTCTTACAAGCTGCTTGTATCAATCCGATTCAGCATTATAATTTAGAGGTCGGTTATTTGCGAGAAGGTGATGCGGCAGATTTTATTGTGGTCAATGATTTGAAAAATTTCAAAGTATCACAAACTTATATTGATGGAAAATTAGTTGCTGAAAATGGCAAATCGCATGTAGAACCTGTTGCCTTTTCTGTGTTGAATAATTTTAATACAAACAAAAAACAAGCAAGTGATTTT